>MAXR01000088.1 GCA_001751155.1 Desulfuromonadales bacterium C00003068
CCTTGTTGACTGGCAAGGGTTGAAGCGTAGAGGCTTGAAGCGTAGTTGCCACCGGTTTTTGCTTCACCTGTGCCGCCAGCAGGAACGCGAGAATACTCATCCGATACGAGGATTTTAACTGGGCTTAATCCGCCTGAGTAATACGCCGCAACGGGTGATAAAATGATATAGAACAGATATTGGTCAGCGGGCTTAACGCCGAGAATAGCTTCTGTTGCAATCATCGTTGGCCGGATGTAGAGACTTGTTCCTTCGCTATGCGGAACCCAGTCCTGCTCAAGCTTGAGCAGTTCATTGAGTGCTTTAAGGCAAAAGTCGACATCGAGCTCAGGCATGCACATGCGTTCGGCACTGAGATTGAAGCGCTCAAAGTTGTCTCGTGGGCGAAATAAAGCAATTTCGCCATCTGGACGGCGAAAGGCTTTAAGTCCTTCGAAGATCTCTTGAGCGTAGTGAAGAACCAGTGCCGCAGGGTCGAGGCTGAGTGGTCCGTATTGTTCGATTCGAGGAGAGTGCCAGCCTTTGCCAGTGTCATATTCCATGACAAACATACGATTGGTAAACTCTTTACCGAAGACAAGATTGCTTTCGTCTTTAACGGGTTGTTTCGTTTCGTTAACGGGTAAAATCTGAATATCCATGATTGTATATCCTCCAAATCTCTAATTTTGTTTAGTGGGGTAAAACTCCATCAATTTGTCTATCATACCGCGGTCAGGGCTAGCAAGAATATTCTATGGTTCTGGGTGTTTGTCTTTATGTTGATACAAGCCTTATTTGAGACTAGCTCTACCGAGGGCGATTACGGCGACAGTATGACCATGGTGAGAAAGAAGTTCAGAACATACTCTGGCTGTTGAGGTGGTGGTGACGATATCGTCAACTAAAATCACCCGTTGCGGCGGCAGAGTGTGGTTGATTTTGAATGCTCCATGTAAGTTTTTATGGCGCTTGCTGGCGTTAAGTAGTGACTGCGGACTTGTTGGTCGAGTGCGTATCATCGCTTGCGCTAACACGTCAATATCAAGAGCCTTACCCACCAGTCGGGCGAGGAGTAATGACTGGTTGTAGCCCCGTTCACGCAACCGGTTTCGATGTAATGGTACGGGGATAATGAGGTCAGGTTGGTATGCCGTGATATCGCTGCTAAGTTGATCAAGTATGCACTGGGCGAGAGGTTTAGCCAGTGTAGGATGACCATGATATTTGAATTGGTTCATTGCCTGAGCCATCACTTCGGTATAGATCCCTGCTGTTTTGATCCATTCAAAGGGCGGCGGTGTTTTCAGGCATTGGCTGCATTGATGTGCGGCGATGCTGGCGGCTTGATAGGGTTCATCGCAGCGTGGGCAGCGCGAAGGGGCATGACTTTGGCACTGGGCCTTGCATGTGTTGCAGAGTGTGGCAATGGAGCCGTCAGGTTTGGCTTGTAGTGGCTTGCTGCACAGAGGGCAGTGTGGAGGTAACAGCTGGTATGAAAGCCATAGTAGCTCTTGGCGGCTGCGTTGAAGGAGTTGTTTGATTCGTGGATGGCGAATAGGAAAAGGCCATCTCATTGTCAATTACTCGGCAAGTTTGAGAAGGTTGTGGCCGGTCATCTCTTCAGGCTGGGCTAAATCGAGTGCCGCTAACAGCGTTGGTGCAATATCGGCAAGTTTGCCTGCTGAGAGTGTAAATTGACTGGCATCATTGGCGACATAGATAAGTGGAACGGGGTTGGTGGTGTGGGCTGTGTATGGCTGACCCTGTTCATCTTCCATTTGCTCGCAGTTGCCATGGTCCGCAGTGATAAACAGCGCACCATTTTGAGCGAGAGTGGCATCAATTACTTGTTTCAGGCTACTGTCAACGACATCCATCGCTTTGATGGCGGCAGGTAGGTTTCCTGTATGGCCGACCATGTCAGGATTGGCAAAGTTGAGGATGATGAGGTCGTGTTTTGCGTCATTAATTTGCTCAATCACCTGTGTTGCGACATCGTTGGCACTCATTGCTGGTTTTTCGTCGTATGTTTTAACGTCCTGTGGTGACGGGATAAGGATCCGGTCTTCGCCATTAACTGCTGCTTCGCGACCGCCGTTAAAGAAAAAAGTAACATGAGCGTATTTTTCAGTTTCGGCAATGTGGAGTTGTGTTAACCCCGCTTGAGCGACAACCTCAGCAAGAATATTGGCATAGTTATCGGCGGGGAAGGCAACGGGGAGTTTGAGTTGTTCTTCGTACTCTGTCATGCAGACAAACGCTGCAAGTTCTATTGCATTCGATCGCTTAAATCCATCGAAGTCTGCTGTGGTGAATGCGCGCGAGATCTCCCGGGCACGATCGGCGCGAAAGTTGAAAAAGATGATGCCATCACCATCACAGATCGGCACTGGTTCGCCAATAATACAAGGCTCAACAAATTCATCTGTTTGCCCCTGTTGGTAAGCTGCTTCGATGGCACTGGCACTGCTGTCAAAGGCCATCCCTTCGCTTAGCGTCATAGCGCGGTAGGCTTTCTCAACTCGCTCCCAGCGATTATCGCGATCCATAGCATAAAAGCGACCACAAAGAGTGGTGATTCGACCTGCGTTGAGGGTGGTTAACATCTGTTCGAGTTGCTCAAGGTAGAGTTCTGCGCTTTGAGGCGGGGTGTCACGGCCATCAAGGAATGGATGAATACATATTTCGACGATACCAAAATCAGCGGCCATTTTAACGAGTGCATACAGGTGAGTATTGAGCGAGTGAACACCGCCATCGGAAAGCAGACCTATGAGATGGAGTTTGCCCTGTGTGATTTTGATTTTTTGTAGGGCATCGACGAGGGTGGCATTGGTGAAAAAATCACCCTCGTCGATACTTTTACTGATACGTGTTAAATCTTGATAGATCACCCGACCTGCACCAATATTGAGGTGGCCAACTTCTGAGTTGCCCATCTGCCCTTCGGGCAGACCGACAGCAAGACCTGATGCCTGAAGGGTTGAGTGTGGGTAGCACTTAAGGAGGTGATCAATACACGGGGTATTGGCCAGCTTGACCGCATTGCCACGTGTCCTTGAACTAAGGCCCCAGCCATCCAGAATGGTGAGAACGACAGGTTTGTGATGTCGTTCCATTGGGGCGCTCATGATTAAGCTCCTGCTTGAGGGATAACGGGTGAGATCACTTCGCGGTCCTCGATCATGGTGCGGAAGGCGATGCTGTAGCTGCCCCATGTGCCGCAATCGTCGCAGCGACTCATCCACTCCGGTGACGTTGTACCGCAGCTGTCACACACGTAGCCAAGACTGAGTTGATTGTCTACGCCCAACGCTTTTTGGTACTCAGCAATCGCCTCATCAATACGATTACGTCGACGGAGCGCTTCAGCAAGTAATAGATGAATTTGTGGAAAGTCCGGAGCCGAACTTTCAACAATATAAATGTGTTCCAGTGCTTCATCTACCATCTCTAGGCGTAAGCACAATTTGCCATAAAAAAAGCGTAACACGAGGTCGTTGTAACGTTCTGACAATGCGCCGTTGTAGAAGGTTAGCAGTGATTTTGGATCTTCAAGTTGAATATAGAGGTTCTCAAGGCGTGACAGAAATACGCTGCGGCCCAACTTGTTGTAACTCTCTTGCCAAATCTTTGCGGCTTCATCATTGTTTTCCGCCATCAGGTAGGCATCACCGAGGGTGACACGAGCAGAAACAAAATCCGGACTCTCTTTTATGATCTGCTTGAGTGTTGCAACCGCTTGATCACTATCATCGTTAGCCATTTTCTGTTTGGCCACTTCGTAGCGAATAGAGAGCATTTTGCCCTTCTCTTCTTGAATGCGGTTGCCGCTCAGACCCGCTTTTAGAAGGCGTTTTTGTAACTCTTGCGCTTCCTCCCAGCGTTGATGTTTCATGTGCAGATCGCGTTGTGCGCGGATCGCCTTGCGGTTATCTTTTTCCTGCTCAAGAATCTCTTCGTACTCTTTGCATGCCGAATCATCTTGGTCGAGAGTTTCGTAGGTGGCGGCAAGCTTAAATAGCACCTCAAGGCTTTTGCCGTTGATGCTCTTTGCTTTACGTAGCAAAGTCACTGCCCCTTGAGTGTCACCCTCTTGGCTGAACACGCTGGCGAGAGCAATGTAGCTATCGACCTTGTTGGGGTTTTTATCAATGGCTTTTTGCAGCAGGCTGTGAGCGCGTTTAATGTCGCCAGAGAGGAGGCGGCCAACACCATCACGGTAAACGGTGTCGATCTCTTTGCTCTTCTTTTCCGAGCGACTACGCAACCATGAGCGCAGGCCGAAGCTGACTGCACCATACAGGTGGAAACCGTAACCGATAAAAAGGCCAACAAGGACGCAGCCGATAACAATCACTGTTACCGGATAGGTGACGGAGTTGTCTGGCATGAAAAAGATGGTCATCTCCTGCGGGTTGATTCCCGAGAAAAAAACAAAAAACGCCAGAAACATGATGACAACGAGAAGAAATGACATGAGAGTCATACGGTCCTCCTGTGGGTGAAAACCCAATAAATTAAAATGGTGTCGACACACTCGTCGAACTTTATTTAGCAGTATGAGCCTATGCTGCGCCCTTATTACCTATTGTGGTAGGGTTCGTTGCGTATGATCGTGAACCCTCGGTATATCTGTTCAAGTAAAAATAATCGAGCCATCTGATGAGTAAATGTCATCTCCGATAGCGATAGTAGTTCGTTACATTGCTTTCTTAGTTTGTCGGTCAGTCCGTAAGCCCCACCAATGATAAGGCAGATGTTAGCTGTGCCTTGGTTCATGTGTTGCTCAATTTTTTTAGCAAATTTTTCTGAACTGGCCTGTTTACCTATCTCATCTAAGCCGATTAAGTAGGAACCGCTCGGAATTTTTGCCAGTATCTGTTCCGCTTCACTTTGGCGGATAAAATTGACATCCGCTTTCTTGCCGCCTCTTTTTTCCTCTTTCAATTCAATAATATTGAGAGGTGCAAAGCGTTTGAGACGTTGTTGGTACTCTTCTGCCCCTTGTTTGATAAAGGGTAGTGAGAGTTTTCCGACGCAAATGAGGGTGATCTTCACGTGTCCCTCTATTTGAGATCTTCAGGGACGGCAAGCTCTGTTGCTTCAATCCACAGGCCATCTAAGTCGTAAAATTTTCGTACATCTTGTTGAAAAACGTGAACCATGACATCACCGTAGTCGAGGAGTACCCAGCGGCCCTCGTTCATCCCTTCAACAGCAAGGGGGGCAAGGTCGTATTCCTCTTTGAAGCTCAAACGTACCGATTCTGCAATCGCTTGAACCTGACGATCTGATGTTCCTGATGCCAAAACGATATAATCGGTTAGTGCCGAAAGCTCAGAGATATAGAGGATCTTTAAGTCGAGAGCTTTGCGGTCGAGGCAATATTTGGCGCATAAAAGGGCGCGGCGATCTGATTCCAATGTTTTTACCTTTCTGGACGCACATACAAATGGTGCGTTTTGATATATTCAGCAACAGTAGCGGGAAGCAGTGCGCTAACCGATAGGTTGTTGGCTACATTGTTTCTGATCTGAGTTGAGGAGATATCAAGAAATGTCTGCTCAAGAAAGATCAATTTTTGTCCGCTACTGTGACAAAATGAATTAAGTTCAGAATCATAACAGAACTGATGACGGATAGCAACGGGCAGCACCGTATCTGATGCTGGCATTTTCACTCTGGGGCGACGAGCGACAACAAGGTGGCATAGCTCAAACAGTTGTGAGTAATTGTGCCAAGTATGGATGGTGTTAAGCGAGTCCATTCCGATCAGAAAATAGAACTGATCATCGGGATAGAGCTGATGCAGGATAGCAAGTGTCTCAACGGTATAGCTTTTACCCTCGCGCTGGGCTTCGACGTCACTCACTTCAAAATGTCGATATGGTAATATTGCCCTTTTGACCATTGAAAACCGGTGTTCAAAAGGGTCGATATCGCTGATGTTTTTATGTGGTGGCTGCGCTGCTGGGATGAAAATGACCCGATCAAGCTTACAGCTCGACAACAGTTCTTCCGCGCATTTTAAGTGGCCGTTGTGGATGGGGTTAAAAGTGCCACCCATGATCCCTGTTCTCATTGCTGCCACCTAGGGGCGAACCTGCCCATCACCGAAGACGATAAATTTACGCGTGGTGAGGTCTTCAAGGCCCATTGGACCAAATGAATGGAGTTTTGTCGTCGAGATACCAATTTCAGCACCAAGACCGAGTTCGCCACCGTCAGAAAAACGCGATGAGGCGTTGACCATGATGACACTTGAGTTGACGCTGCGGACAAATTTTTGTGAGTTGGCGTAGCTATTAGTGACAATCACCTCGGTGTGCAGAGATGTGTGTTGACGAATATGCTCAATCGCTTGGTCTAGATTGTCGACAACGCGCACAGCTAAAATAAGGTCGAGGTATTCTTCATCCCAATCTGCATCGGTGGCTGGTTTTGCTGACGGCGCAAGAGAGCAGGTGACAGGGCAGCCGCGTAGCTCCACCTTGTTTTGCTCCATCTCGTGAGCGATGCGGGGAATAAAAGTTTCAGCAATATCCTTGTGAACCAAAAGCGTTTCCATCGCATTGCATACGCCCGGACGTTGCACCTTGGCATTTAAACAAATATTACTTGCCATATCGGCATCGGCATCGGCATCAACAAACGTATGACAAACCCCTTTGTAGTGCTTGATAACGGGGATACGCGAGTTCTCGCTGACAAAGCGGATCAGGCTTTCACCGCCACGAGGGATGATGAGGTCAATCTCTTCATCGCGCTTGAGCAGTTCACTGACAGCGTTGCGGTCGGTTGTGGTGATCACTTGTAATGCGCCTGATGGCAGACCGAGTGCTGTGAGTTGCTCTTTGAGAATGGTACCGATAGCAGAGTTGGAATGGATCGCTTCGGAGCCACCACGTAAAATAACCGCATTGCCACTTTTCAGACACAGGGCTGCGGCATCAGCAGTAACGTTAGGGCGTGACTCAAAGATGATGCCGATCACGCCGAGAGGGATGCGCATGCGACCCACTTGTATGCCGTTTGGGCGTTTCCACATGCCAGTGACTTC
Source organism: Desulfuromonadales bacterium C00003068 (assembly GCA_001751155.1). Lineage (GTDB taxonomy): Bacteria > Desulfobacterota > Desulfuromonadia > Desulfuromonadales > Desulfuromonadaceae > Desulfuromonas. The sequence goes on from MAXR01000088.1 coordinate 7,046, forward strand.
ACCGACAGGATCAGGCAGGCTAGCCACTTCACGCAAGCCATCGGCCATCGCTTTAATGCGATCGTCATTGAGGACCAGTCGGTCAATCATTGCCGGAGCTAGGCCGTTTGCGCGGGCCGCATTGAGGTCTTTTTCGTTTTCCTGTTGGAGGTGAGGCGCATCGCTTTCAAGGGCGTCAGCCATGCGGCAGAGGAGATCGTTCTTCACTGCCGAGGATAGGTTGGCCATAATGTTGGCGGCCTGCTTTGCTTCACAAGAAAGGTCTTGAATCTGTTGTGCGACGCTCATCGCTCATCTCCTTTTAAGCTCAGGATGGTGTGTTAGTATCGTTATTCTTTGTCTTCTGACTGGGTCAAAACTAAGTTGTCGCGGTGGATGATCTCATCACCATATTTATAGCCGAGAACGGTCTCAATTTCGGATGTTTTTTTGCCCATGATCTGTAATAGCTCAGCCAGGGTGTAGTTGATCACCCCTTTGGCGAACTCATTACCGTCCCTGTCGCATAATCGAACCGCGTCGCCACGATCAAAACCGCCTTCAACGCCTTTGACGCCAGCGGGAAGTAAGCTGCGACCGTCGCTGACGATAGCATTAAACCCACCTTGGTCGATGAACAATTTGCCACGTGGCTTTTTAGTGAAAGCGATCCAGTGCTTTTTAGCGGCCATTGGATGGGTGTTGGGGATGAAGTAGGTGCCGATGTCTTCACCGTCAAAAAAACGGCCAAGGTTGCCTGGTTCGAGGCCGTTGATGATCGCTGCACCGCAGCCGTTCATGGTCGCACGTTTTGCTGCGCGCACTTTGGTGTACATGCCGCCAGTACCAACGTCGTTACTGCTGAGTCCCGCCATGCTCTCAATCTCTTCGGTAATTCGTTCCACTTCGTGGATGAGAACAGCGTCGGGATTGTTGTGTGGATCACTATTGAACAGGCCATCGACATCAGAAAGGATAACCAATAGGTGCGATTCAGTCAGGCTGGTGACCATGGATGACAGGTTGTCGTTGTCGCCAAAGCGAATTTCATCGACAACAACGGTATCGTTTTCGTTGATAATGGGCACCACGCCGTACTCAAGTAATGTCATCAGTGTGTTGCGCGCATTGAGGTAGCGGCGGCGGTTTGCTAGATCATCACGGGTAAGAAGAATCTGAGCGACGTTTTCATCACGGCTACGAAATGCAGTACGGTAGCAGCGCATCAGGCGGCTTTGGCCGATAGCCGCAGCAGCCTGCTTAAGGGGGATCGATTTAGGCCGACCGACAATGCCCAGATCGCCTTTCCCGGCGGCAACGGAACCTGATGATACGACAATGACTTCGTAGCCACGGCACCGAAGGGCGCAGATCTCCTCAGCGAGCGTTTCAATTCGCTGACGATTGAGGCCGTTAATGTTGGTTATAACAGCACTGCCAACCTTAATAACGATCCGTTTTGTTGGTGCTATGAGGGTTTTACGCATGGTGAGCGTCCTAATTCTAGGCGTCTGTGTTACGGTGTTGATCAAGGCGAGAGCCAATGGTGTCAACCAGTTCTTTGATGCCGTCACCCGTGATGGCTGAAACAGAAAAGACGGGATAGCCTAGCTCTTCGAACAGTGGCGTCACCTTTTCGGCGAGTTCGCGAACTTCCGTGACATCGTTTTTAGTCAGTACCACAATCTGTGGTTTGTTGAGCATGGTCTCATCGTGACGCTTTAACTCATTGTTGATGGTGTTAAAATGGCACAGATAATCATCCTCAGGGGCTGTTGTCAAATCCACTAGATGAAGGAAGAAGTCAGTGCGTTCCACATGGCGTAAAAAGCGTGTTCCTAAACCGTGGCCCTCGCTGGCACCTTCAATGAGGCCAGGGATGTCAGCCATCACAAAGGATTTGAAACCATCGTAGCGGACCACACCAAGGTTGGGTACCAAGGTGGTAAAGGGGTAATCTGCGACCTTGGGTCGTGCCGATGATACCGCACGAATTAGGGTAGATTTGCCCGCATTTGGCATGCCAACTAGGCCAACGTCGGCAATCAGTTTCAGTTCGAGACGCAAGATGATCTGTTCGCCGGGAACGCCTGGCTGCGTGTGACGAGGGGCGCGGTTGGTGCTGGTAGCAAAACGGGCGTTGCCGCGGCCACCCATGCCGCCACTGATCAGTTTGTATTTTTGATTGGTTTCAGTCAGGTCGACGATTAGCTCGTCGGTATCTGCGTTGTAGACCAAGGTTCCTGGGGGAAGTTTGATCACCAGATCGTCACCAACTTTACCGTGTTTGTGCTTACCCATGCCGTGGACACCGTTGCTCGCTTTATAGTGAGCGTTGTAACGAAAGTCGAGCAGGGTGGTCAGGCTCGAATCGGTGAGCAGATAAACACTGCCACCATGGCCACCATCGCCGCCATCGGGACCACCACGAGGGATAAATTTTTCACGACGAAAAGACAGGCAGCCTTTGCCGCCATCGCCTGCTTTGATATTGATTTTAACTTGATCGACAAATCGCATGGTGCTGGGTATCCAAGTAGGGTGATTCTAAAATAAAATTAGATGGGTTAAACTTAACACAGAAAGGCCCGAAGTTCTAACGACGAACTTCGGGCCTTTCATTTCGTGCTGCAAGAGTTGGCTTAGTTAGCGTAAATGCTAATTTTTTGCCGTTTCTTGTCCTTACGTTCAAACTTAACAACACCGTCAATGAGTGCGAAAAGGGTATAATCCTTACCGCAGCCAACGTTGTTGCCAGGATGGAAGGTGGTACCGCGCTGGCGTACAAGAATTGAGCCAGCGGTCACATCTTCACCACCGAATCGTTTCACGCCAAGGCGTTTACCAGCACTGTCGCGGCCGTTCTTGGAACTGCCGCCTGCTTTTTTGTGAGCCATGAGTTGCCTCCTTAAGCTTCAATGCCTGTAATTTTCAGACGAGTGATGGTCTGACGGTGTCCATAGGTCTTGCGATACCCTTGACGACGCTTAGATTTAAAGACGATTATTTTCTTGTCTTTACCCTGCTCAACAATACGAGCAGTTACTTTTGCGCCAGGCAATAGAGGTGTTCCGATTTGAACCTCTTCTCCGCCGACCATGAGGACCTCGTTGATTTCAATCGTTTCACCGACTGAACCCGCGATCTTTTCAATTTTTAATGTGTCACCTTCGGATACTTTGTACTGCTTTCCTCCGGTCATAATCACCGCATACATGTGCTTTCACCTCGCTCTCAAAATGTTTCGTTCTATTCGTAACGGCGTACATTATCTGTTCTGGTATGGTTATGTCAAGAACTTTTTGTGCTCTTGTGGTCAATTGTCGTGCACTATTTGTGGCCTGATGGGTGTGAATTTATAGCGGAGAAAATTTCATGAATTTCGCTTTCGCTCGTGCCATCACTTGACCATTATAACAGAGTTCCGATCTGACAACATATAACGGTGGTGTTTGTGAATCGAGAAATGCTGTGAGTTCAACACGAGCGTCACATGGGATCGGTGCTAAAAACCGGATGCGTAGATCGCCCGTTACCGCCTTGATCTTATGCTTGAATAAACAGTTTGTCATCGCAGCATCAAGCAGTGCACTGGTGATTCCACCGTGTAAAATATTACTATAGCCTTGTAACCACACGTGACTTTGGAAGGTTGCGCTGACACGGTTGTTCTCGTCACAATCAAAATCAAGTTTGAACGACAGCGGGTTGTTGCTGCCACACATCAGGCAGCGATCATGACCTGTTCCCTCTGGCACTCCATCGAGAAGATCAGTGGTCACAGAGATTGATCCCGGTGGTTAAATTGCCAGCGAGGAAGCGTGTTACCAATTCGCTGGCTTCTTCAGCTGGTGCACCGATAATGACGTTAATGTTTTGGTTGGTAAATAGTTCTTGTGCTCGCTGTCCCATGCCGCCAGCAATAATGTGGCTTACCCCTTTTTCGCCTAACCAGCGTGGTAATAGGCCTGGCTCATGAGCTGGAGCCTTAAGCTCTTCAGTTGTGGTGATGGTCTGATCGACGACATCGATAAGGGTAAATTTTTCGCAGTGACCAAAATGCATGGCCAATTTTCCTTGAGCGGTGGGGATAGCAATTTTCATTTTATTCTCCATTGTTGTTAAGAAGTGGTATCGATTAATTTAAGGTACTGATTCAGATTGTTCCATACCTCGGTAATGGCTGATGCGGCAAAGTTTTTGTCGCGTTCAATAACGGTTTGTGCCGCCACTTGCGCGGCGGTCACCTCGGTGTCGTAAGGGATTGTTCCTAACAGTTTTACCCCTTGCATGAGCGCCTCTTGTTGAATAGTCGCGGTCATGTCAGGGTTGATATCCCACTTGTTGACAGTTAAAAATGTGGGGATATCAAAATGCTTGGTTAGCGTTAGCAGTCGTTGCAGGTCGTGCTGACCTGAACAGGTGGGTTCGGTAATGATGCACACTGCATCGGCACCGGTAACGCTGGCGATAACGGGGCAGCCAATCCCTGGTGGGCCATCGACAAGAATCAATTCTAGCTCTTCCGCTATCGCTAAGTTGCGCGCCTGTTTACGGACGAGGCTGACCAGTTTTCCAGAGTTTTCAGCGCCGATATCAAGTCGGGCGTGAACGAGGGAACCAAAACGGGTGTCCGATTGATACCATTCACCGCAGCGCTGCTCATCGAAGGTGATGGCATGTTCTGGACACATGCGTACGCATACGCCACAGCCTTCACACGCCGATGGGATAATCTCAATTTTGGGTTCGCTGGTGATCGCTTCAAACCGACACAGTGGTACGCATTTGCCACATTGGCTGCAACTGTCGGCGATAATTTCAGCGCGATGACCACTGAAAAAAGGGTGAGTTTGGCGTGGAACAGGGGCGAGAAGCAGGTGCATGTCCGCTGCGTCGACATCGCAATCAGCGAGAACGGCCTTTTTATTAGCTAGAGCTGCAAATGCGGCGGTGATGCTTGTTTTTCCTGTTCCCCCTTTGCCGCTAATGATGACAATCTCTTTCATCTTTGCCCTCCGTGTTGACGCTGGGAAATCGTATTCAACAATCGTTGCAGTTGTGGTTTTAAGTGTGGAAGGGCATCAAGTAAGCCTTTACCGCGCGAATATGCGACCGCAACTTCGCGATCATCTGGAATCTGTAGCATGATCGGTATCGGCTCCTGACGGCAGTAGTTGACCACCCCTTGATCGCCAATGTCAGAGCGATTGAGCACAACGCCAAAGGGGAGTTTTAATTGGCGTAGGGTTTCAACGGCCAAGGTTAAATCGTGTAAGCCAAAAGGGGTCGGCTCAGTGACCAGCAGAACGAAGTCGGCATCACGCACGGCGGTAATCATTGGACACGATGTTCCCGGCGGGCAATCGACGATGGTCAGATAGTTCGGATCAAATTGTTTTTTTACCGCCCGAATAACGGGAGGCGACATCGCTTGGCCGACATCCATGGTTCCTTTAATCAGCGTAATGTGATCGCATTGGCCGCGTTCAATGGTGCCGACTTTTTTATCTGTTTCAGTCAGGGCCGAAGTTGGGCAGATCTGGACACAGCCACCACAACTATGACACAACTCCGAAAAAATCATCGTCTGTTTTGGCAGGGCGACAATGGCGTTAAATTGGCAAAAGTCAGCGCATTGGCCACAGTGGTTACACAGCGATTCGTTAATCTGTGGCACAGCGACAGTCACCGCCTGTTTCTTGCCAAAGTGAGGCGTGAGAAACAGGTGACTGTTCGGTTCTTCAACGTCGCAATCTAGCAGATGGACAGGACCTAAACACGCTTGAGCGAGAGCAACCGCTAGCGTTGTTTTTCCTGTGCCACCCTTGCCCGATGCGATGGCGAGTTTCATGGGTTGAACGGTGGTTTGCGGGGTGGACAGTTTCATGGTTAAATCCAGTGTCCTTCGTTGGTTGCTTCGTTTGTTTCGCATAATTCATTATTGTTGAATTGTGCTAATGCCTCAGCAACAGTCTTTGCTTTACAGGGATAAATTGTTACCCCTGCCGCAGTCAGAACCTTAAAGGCTTTCGGTCCGCAGTGTCCTGTTATCAGCACAGTTGCGCCAGTTTTGCATAGGGTTGTTGCCGCTTGAATTCCTGCACCCTGAGCAGCGTTGAGGTTTTGGCTGTTATCAATGGTAACCCAATTTTTTAGTTCACTATCGTAAATCAAGAACCGACTCGCCCGGCCAAAACGTGGGTCGAGATCGGAATCAAGGGTGTCACCTGTGGTGGTCAATGCAATTTTCATTATGGTGGCTTCCTGTTTAAATGATTTCCCCGTCGCCATCAATCTGTGACGACGGGGTGGTTTAGTATTTATTTGACCAATGTATTGCTTAGAGTTTCTACTTGCTTTTGCAGATCTTTGATCTGCTGTTGTAACCCCAAATCAGAGGGTGCGGGATTGTTGTCTAGTTGTTGAATGCCTCTGAATGGACCACCGCTTGCTCTTTGTCCTTTTTGTCCGCCTTGGCAGCGACCCATCCCTTGACGGCGACCTAAACGTTGTCCTTGTCCGTTGTTGTTAGCTACGTTATTCGAAGCGCCGTTACATAATCCTGCGCCACGTCCTGTTTGGGATCCCATTCCGCTTGGGCCTGTTCTATCGTTGTTTGGCATCTTATAATTCTCCTTGTTTAAAGTGATTGGTTTTACCTCGTCCACGGCGACAGCGCTGTCGTGTTTGGCGACAGCGGTTGTTGCAGCCTGGCATGATAAAGTGTTGTTCAAAGGGTTGGTCATTAAGCCAACACTCCATGACCTGTTGATGACAGCCCGCAATAAAGGGCAAGACCTCTATCCCATGTGCCTCGGCAGCACGTTGTGTTGATTGGGTCATTGCTCCACACACTAAAACATCAATCTGGTGTTGATGGAGAAACTCTATTTTCTCGGTTGCTGATCCCGCGGGCAAACAGGTGCACTGCTGTGAGCCGTGCGGATCTGAGCGCTGGATCATGATGATCTGACCGGCGACATCAAATACTGGGGCGATTCTTCCGTCCCAAATAGTGAAGGCTGCTTTCATTGCGCTGCTTTCGTTTCATCAACGTGTGTGATGCTTCGGTTGCAGGGCGACTCCCCGCGTTTCAATGTGGATAGTAGTAATCAGATAGCAATCAGTGTGCCATGCCTTGAAGTCAGAGGTAAGTTGCTGTTGTTTAAGGAGTTAGTTTATGTGAGGGTGTGGCGTTGGTGCTGGAGAGTGTAGCGGGAGTGCGACGGTTAGTCGTTGCTTGGTAGCGTTTGTGCTACGGTTTGCGGCGGCCATCCGTGTCAGGAAGAGGGATGGCAAGGGCGTTGATTTTGCGGTAGAGGGTGGTTTTATGAATGTTGAGTTCACGCGCCGCAGCGGTGCGGTTGTAGTGGTTGCGTTCCAAGGCGTTGATGATCAGTTGCCGTTCGTGACTGTCGCGGTGGGTTTGCATGTCGAGAAGCGGTTCATCAAGCGGGATAGTGGACTGTAGGGCCACGGGGAGGTGGCGTCTGGCGATAACGGAATCAGGGCAGATAACAAAGGCGCGTTCAATAATATTTTCCAACTCACGTACATTGCCCGGCCAATCATGCGCAACGAGGCATGCCATCGCTTCAGGGCTGATGCTGGTGATCTGTTTGTTGAGTAATTGATTGAAGTGGCTGATGAAATGCTCGGTCAGCAGGGTGATATCTTCCATCCGCTCCCGCAGAGGGGGCAGGTCGATCTGTACCACTTGAATTCGATAGAATAGGTCTTGGCGAAACGTTCCCGCTTTGACCATCTCGCTGAGATTACGATTGGTAGCCGCAATGATTCTGGCGTGGCTTTTTTGCGCCTTGGTGGCACCCAGCGGTTCGTAGCTGTGTTCTTGCAATACACGCAGCAGTCGCACTTGCAACGCGCTGCTGATCTCACCAATCTCATCGAGAAAAAGGGTCCCTTTTCCCGCTAAGGAAAAACGGCCCGGCTTGTCCGTGGACGCGCCAGTGAACGCCCCTTTTTTGTGACCAAAAAGTTCCGATTCAAGCAAGTTATCGGGTAGGGCGCCGCAGTTTAGGGCGATAAAAGGCTCTAACGCTCGCGAGCTTAAGTTGTGGATCGCCTTAGCCACCAGCTCTTTGCCTGTCCCTGTTTCGCCCTGAATGAGAACCGTGGTATCGCTGCTCGAAGCAACCGCCGTAATCAGGTTGAAAATGTCGTGCATAGCCGGACTATGGCTAATCAGGTCGCCGAGTTGGTAG
>MAXR01000089.1:0-3198 GCA_001751155.1 Desulfuromonadales bacterium C00003068
CCATTTGCCGATGGTAATGGCCGCATGGGGCGATTGTGGCAGACCGTTATTTTATCAGCTTGGAACTCTGCTTTTAGTTGGATTCCAGTCGAGACTTTGGTTCGCGATAGGCAGCAAGAGTATTACGATGTGCTTGCAGCGTGTGACAGGTCAGGTGATTCAACGCTGTTTATCGAGTTTATGCTTGAAGCTCTTTTACACAGTTGTGGCGGTGTAAATGGCGGCGTAAATGGCGGTGTAAATGATTTACATAAAAAGATTCTTGATCTTCTCGATAAAGCTGACAATCCATTGCGCGCAAATGCTCTAGCTGAAAAGTTAAACACACCGCAACGTAGTGTAGAACGGGTGATTCAGCAGTTGAAAAAGGAACAGCGGATCTACTTTTCTGGTGCACCAAAAACAGGTGGCTACATTGTTATTCGTAGTTCTAAATTATAGGTGGACATCCGGACGGGGTTGACCCCGCGGACANNCGGGGCAACTGTTAAGTAATACTTAATAGTTCAAGCTTGATGAGGTGCGCTTCGCTCACCAGCATTCTACTAAATATCAGTAAGGAACAATCATGAATAAAACTCGTATTGGTCGTAATGAACCTTGCCCATGTGGCAGTGGTAAAAAATATAAGAAGTGCTGTTTGGATAAGGGTGAAACAAGGCCGAATGAGCCTGCTGGCGCAGAACTGTTTGCCGACTTACATCAAGTTTTAGAGGGGCAAGAATTCGCCTCCATGGATGATGCTAAAAGTTTCGTTTCGGGGTTTATGGAGCAGGGAAATCAAGCTCCAGTCGATGATTTTCACGGGTTGTCGCCTGACCAGATGTCGAACGTTTTAAACGCTCCATTTTCTTCTCCGCAACTGGTCAGCTTTCCCGAATGCCTCGCTACTCAACCCAGTGCACCTATTTTGACGCTGTTTCAATTGTTGGTCGATGCGATTGGTGAGCAGGGGTTAAAACCCACCGCTAAGGGGAATTTGCCACAGAAATTCTGCCGTGCCTCTGCTTTGAGTTACTGGGGTGAAGAAACCTATAAATACAACACCCGTCACGGCGGTATCAACAAGGAAGAAGATTTTTTCGACTTGCATGTCACGCGCTTAGTGGCGGGGCTTGCTGGACTGATTCGTAAATACAAGGGCCGTTTTATTCTTAGTCTCAAGTGCCGTAAATTACTGGCTGATGGTGGTATGGCAGCAATTTATCCCCTTTTGTTTCGAGCCTTTACTGAACAGTACAATTGGGCCTATGGCGATAGGAATGATGAGATTAATTTTGTCCAGCATTCGTTTTTGTTCAGCTTATATCTACTCAATCGTTACGGTGACAAGGGCCAATCCTCACTTTTCTATGAAGACTGTTTTCTAAACGCATTTCCTATGGTGGTGAATGAGGTCGATGATCAACCCCATTGGCCAGCAGAAAAGGCAATCCGTTCTGCTTACACTTTACGCATTTTAGTGCGTTATGCCGATTTTTTGGGATTGGCTAAGGTGGAATCTGTGGATAACGAACAGCTGGTTGCTAGTGAGTATCAGGTGATAAAGTTGCCGCTGCTTGATCAGGCGGTGGTGTTCGTTTGATAGTGTTTTAATTGATGCGGTTCACTCAGTTCACCGGCATCCTACGCGTGTTATAAAATTGTAGGATGTGGTGAGGTACGAACCGCATCGGTAACCTAAAGCAGGGAGGCCAGCCAATGAATTTTGAAACCTTACGCACCTACCTCGCTAGCAAAACCCGCCGCCGTTGAAACATTCCCCTTCGATGACGTGACTCTGGTAATTAAAGTTGGCAACAAGATGTTCGCCTTGGTGGGCATCAACAACGAACCGCTGCGGATTAACCTCAAGTGCGACCCTGATAAAGCGGAAATATTGCGTGATCTCTATCCCGCTATCGTACCGGGCTACCATATGAATAAGCGCCATTGGAATACCGTGGTTCTTGATGGCTCACTGCCTGATGCGGATATTTTGGCAATGATTGATGATTCGTATGATCTGGTGGTGCAGGGGCTACCTAAATCGAAACGCCCTGTTTAACTTTAAAAGTACTGGTTTGCTATGAAATTATCGAAAAAAGATTGGATCGTTGGTGGCGTGATGTTCGCTGTTGGTGCCTTTTTATATGTTGGTACGCTGAAGAAGCTTGGCAACGATGTCCCTGCTACGGCGGTGCATCAGGTTTTTTATCAGCAATTGCAGCAGGGTGGCAGCCGTATCGAGCTAGAGAAGGGTTGCGCTGAGTGTCACGAAATTGCCACGTTACCGTCGTCGCATCCACATAAGTTGGAGTGCATGGTGTGCCATCGTCTTAAATAGTGACAGGTTTCGTCCGACAGCTTCCTTGGTTGTGAATTGCTGCGCTATATTGATACAATCCTGTCCCATTCTGATCCTCCGCTGTTTTCCTCTTTTGGAACAGTATCAATTCGTTCCATATTTATCGGTTTTTAAGTATCTGATATCATTGAGTCTTTAAATGAATATTGTTTTTTTATGCAAGTTGGCTGCAACGTTGCATAGCTAGTGCGTAGCTAGTTAACGATTGGCCTATTTTTTAAGAAAGTGGCTGTCATTATGTGTAAAAAAATATTCATCGCAGCAACAGGTCAGCATTGCGGCAAGACAACCATTAGTCTGTCGTTAATGCATTTGGCGGCAAAGCGTTACCAGCGGGTTGGTTTTATCAAACCGCTTGGTCCGAAGGCGATCACTTATCGGGGTTGTGTTATGGATAAGGATGCCGCGCTAACGGCTCAAGTATGCGGTCTGGATGAAGATTTAGAATATATGTCACCGGTTGTACTTCAACGTGGCAACACCAAGAGTGTTTTGGATGGTGATATTAGTGCCGATTCTCTGCGTGAGCAGATGATTGCCGCAACCCGTGAGCTGGAAAAGCGTTGTGACTTTCTGATTATCGAAGGTGCAGGACATGGCGGCGTGGGTTCGGTGGTTGGCTTAAATAATGCGACGGTGGCGCGGATTCTCGATGCGCCAGTGCTGATGGTCGCCGGTGGTGGCATTGGTAATGTGGTCGATAGCGTTAGTCTTAACCTTGCGCTGTATGAGCGCGAAGGGGTGGACGTTAAAATGTTGCTGACCAATAAGTTAATCGCTGAAAAGCGCGAGGAAACTTTGGGTTATTTGCAACAGGCCTTTGCTGGTCATCCGTTGCAGATCGCTGGGGG
>MAXR01000089.1:3219-3855 GCA_001751155.1 Desulfuromonadales bacterium C00003068
ACTTGGTGCCGAGCTTCAGGGTGATTCGCAGCAGATCAATCGGATTATCAATACCGTACAGTTGGGGGCGGCCTCATCGCAACGGGTTGCCGATCTACTGCAGGATTCAACGCTGTTGATCGTTACCAGTAGTCGCGAAGAGTTGATTGTCATGTTGTCATCTCTGTACCATTTAGAAGAATATCGTAAAAAATTAGCGGGATTAGTGATCCCCGGCAGTACTAAGATGTCTAAAATTACCAAGCAGATTCTCGATGATAGCGGTATCCCGTATTTCCGTACCCACGGGACAACAGCGGAGACTTTTTCGACGATCACCGATGATGTGTCGAAGATTACCGCGCAGGATGTCGAGAAGATTAGTTACTTGCAAACGCTATCGGAAACCGAGCTGGATTTCGATGCGATTGATGCCTGTCTTAATCCGCTACCCGCTGCACGTTTAGCAGTCGGTTTCGCATAGTACGTTTTAAGCTATTACCCTAGTTTTCCTGGCCCCCAATTCGGTTCCTCCGGTTGGGGGCATTTTTTTTGCAGAGTGTAATTCGCTGCTAGTTAAATCGATTAGAATACACAAAAAAGCCGCCCTAAGCATTGATGCTAAGGGCGGCTTTTTTTATTGATGTGATTGGTTGT
>MAXR01000090.1:0-5504 GCA_001751155.1 Desulfuromonadales bacterium C00003068
AGCAGTTATTACTCCGAGCACAGGGATAGATAAAAATGCGACAGATTCCTTGACATATACCGTAATGACTCACGCTGCAAAACACATTCACATTGTATCGATACAAAAAGCCCGGGTTGCCCCGGGCTTTTTATTATTCACGATGAAGCAAAAAAGTTTAGATAATACCCATTGCCACCATCGCCTTAGCAACCTTAATGAAGCCAGCACAGTTTGCACCGTTAACATAGTTACCAGGAGTACCAAACTCGTCAGCTGTCTCGTAGCACGTCTGATGAATGTTTTGCATGATTTTCTGTAGACGCGCCTCGGTATAATCGAAATCCCAAGAATCACGACTCGCATTTTGTTGCATCTCGAGAGCAGAGGTCGCAACACCACCAGCGTTTGCTGCTTTACCTGGACCGTATGCGATTTTAGCATCCAAGAAGATTTTTACACCCTCTGGAGTTGTGGGCATATTTGCACCCTCACCAACAGCGATACAACCGTTCTCAACCAACATCTTAGCATCTTTACCGTTGAGCTCATTTTGGGTTGCAGATGGCATTGCCACGTCGCAAGGAACTTCCCAAATGTTACCAGCAGCAACATATTTCGCATCTTTGTGATAATTGACATACTCACTGATGCGACCACGCTCGACCTCTTTAATCTGCTTAACAAGATCAAGATCGATCCCGCTTTCATGGTAGATGTAACCGCCTGAATCAGAATTCGCCACAACTTTACCACCGAGTTGTACGATCTTTTGGGTGGTGTAAATTGAAACGTTACCTGAGCCTGAAACAACACATTTTTTACCTTCGAAGCTGTCGTTGCGAACTTTAAGCATCTCGTCAACGAAGAATGCTGAACCGTAACCTGTTGCCTCAGTACGGACCAAAGAACCGCCCCAAGAGAGACCTTTACCGGTCAGTACGCCAGCTTCCCAACGGTTGGTAATACGCTTGTATTGACCGAAGAGGTAACCGATCTCACGACCACCAACACCGATATCACCAGCAGGTACGTCAGTGTGCTCGCCAATGTGACGATAAAGCTCCGTCATAAAGCTTTGGCAAAAACGCATTACTTCGCCGTCTGAACGACCTTTAGGATTAAAGTCAGAACCACCTTTACCGCCACCGATAGGTAGACCAGTCAAAGCATTCTTGAAGATTTGCTCAAAACCGAGAAATTTAACAATACCGAGATAAACAGAAGGGTGGAAGCGTAGACCGCCTTTATAGGGACCTAGTGAGCTATTGAACTCAACACGGAAACCACGGTTAATTTGCACCTGATTTTTATCATCGACCCAGGGAACACGAAAAATAATTTGGCGCTCAGGCTCGCAAAGGCGTTGAATAATTTTATGTTTAGCGAACTTAGGATACTTAACCAAAACAGGGCCAAGAGACTCAAGTACTTCGAGTACTGCTTGATGGAACTCTACCTCACCTGGATTGCGATTGAGGACTTCTTGATAAATGGGGGCTACTTTTTCGTCAATAGTTAATGACATGAGGCTCTCCTTTTAACTTTCGGTTAGTTGATTTTATGTCAGCAAAAATAATTTCATTGCAATCAGTTGCAATAAATAATAGACATAGAAACGAAAGCTCACTCATTAAGCATAAAACGTGCCATCGGTTCGTGTTCTTTATGTTTAGTTCGTAAGTAGTTGTTTTGAAGAACTTATTTAACGCAATAGTGCCACGGAGAAATCAAAGGGAAAGCTCAAACTACTCAGCCTATAATAATAGTAAGTACTCGGGTGGGGTAGAAAAGTACTCACAGTGTCCAGGTTGTATCGTGTCGACATAGATCTATAGTTTGACTTTGCCCTGATCCTATAAACACAAAAGGGCAGAACCTTTCGGTTCGGCCCTATATAGTTGAGTTGTAACAAAATATAAAAAATGGCCACGATGTGAAAATCGTGAGCATTTGTTGTCTTAGGAGGCTGACCGAAAATAGAAGAGGCTACTGCGAATAGGACAATATCCTGGTAATTATCAGCAGTGTCCGGTTAGGGAATTGCGAAACAATATCACAGAATAATATACTATTAAAATAGCAGCTTACGTCGATTTTGCTTGACAATTAAGCTGGTTTTTAGCCGAGTATTTTCGTAAATACCTATTTAATTAATTTTGATAAAAAAGGCGGGGGCACCTGTATGCTCCCGCCTTTTTTTTGTTATTAGAACTTGCCGAACTCGTCATCATTGAGGGCAATAGTTTGACGAGTTCCCGCTGTCATATCGCCCCAGCTGTTTGTTGGCGAGGAGGTAGGAGCTGGTCTGGCCGGTGCTGTTGATGGCTGATAACTGACCTGTTGTTGCTGCAAGCTCTGACCTTTGAGTTGGAAATGTTTCAGCATGTTAAGCAACTCTGCTGCCTGACCTGACAACTCTTCTGATGCTGCTGCGCTCTCTTCTGCCGTTGCAGTATTCTGCTGAATTGCCTGATCGATCTGTCCTAGCCCGGCGTTGATTTGGCGGATTCCCAATGCCTGCTCATTTGAGGCTGCGGCGATCTCTTCGGCCAAGTCGGACACTTTGGAGATCCCGCCAAAGATCGACTCAAGTGATTCGGCAGTCTGGTTAGCAATCTGCGAACCATTGTTGGTTTTATGGACTGAGCCTTCGATCAGCTCAGCTGTCTCACTGGCGGCTTTGGCACTGCGTGCCGCTAAATTCCGCACCTCTTCCGCGACAACAGCGAACCCTTTACCGTGTTGGCCGGCGCGTGCTGCTTCGACCGCAGCATTAAGTGCCAGCAGATTCGTTTGGAAAGCAATTTCATCAATAACCTTAATAATCTTGTTGATACTTTGACCCGCCGCGCTAATTTCGCCCATGGCCGCGACCATCTGCTCCATACACGTTTTTCCCTCTTCGCTCGCCCGCTTCGCTTCACTCGAAAGGGTGTTGACCTGATTTGCGTTGTCAGCGTTGTGCTCAGTCTGGCTTGACATCTCACTTAGAGATGCTGAAATTTCTTCAAGCGACGCTGCTGATTCGGTAACTCCCTGTGAAAGGGATTGAGCAGACTCGGATACCTGATCAGAACCAGATAAAACCTGATTGGAACTTGTTTGTACTTGATTTAAGGCAATATTGACGCTTTCAATCATCTGGTTGATCGCTTTAAAGATCACGTCTTGATCGGAACGTTCAGGAAGGCTAATGTCCCACTTACCGTTAGCCATTGCTCCAACAGCTTCAGCTTCGGCACGTTGCGACTTGGTGAGTGCTTCGATTCCCCGTGCCAAGTCACCGATCTCATCTTGACGGCTAATGAAATTTGGCGGAACTTCACGAGAGATATCGCCATCTTCAGCAATTTTAAGCAGATGGCGTATCGTTCTGGTAAGTGGTTTAACAATTCCGTTGGCCAACCCAACACCAAGGAGTGTGGCAATAACTAGTACGATTATTCCAAGCCAAACACTTTGCCACATAGCAGCTTTAGCTGGTGCCATGACTGCGTCCATAGGGATAACGACAAAGAACGACCACGGTGTTTTAGCTTTGCCAACGACAATCGGGGCAAAAAATTTGTATGACATCTCTCCCGTACTTACGTTGGTATCGAAAAAACCAACCCCATCTTGTGCCACCCGATTTGCGTCCAAAGCGTTCCGGTAGTTCTCATTTGGGGTTAACTTTTGGCCAATCAGTTCCTCTTTAGGATTGGCAATAAAAGTGTTGTTGTAGGAGATGATACCGGCATAACCATACTTTCCCTGATAGGGCCTGATGGTGCTGGCAAATTCAGCTATCTGATCGAGCAAAAGATCGGTAGTGCCAATTCCTTTAAAAATACCGTTTTCAATGATAGGCACACTGAGGGTGGTCATCAGGTAGGTTTTACCACCAGCTTCATAGCTATATGGATTAAGGAGCTGTTCATCAAGGGTGTTTTTTGCCAACGAATAGTATTCATCACTATGGTAATCGCCAGTCAATGGTTCCTGGATAACTTTTCCGTCAACCTTATAGAAGTATGGGATAAAGTGACCTTTGGCATTGTGCATCGGAGTATTGATGAAATTAGCATCGTTGCCATCAAAAGCGTTTGGCTCCCAATCGGTGCAGGCACCAAAAACCAGACTGTCATGTTCAACGATAGTTTTGATCTGTTTAATTACCGCACTACGGTCAGGATTGGGTAAGCGGGATGCCCCTTGAGCAAGGGAAGCAACAGAGCGCGATATTTCCATAGCTCGTTCCAGCTCTATCTCAATCTGATTAGCATAGCGCCAAGCTGACTCACGGGCGGTTTCTATGGCCTGTTCTTGCGCTACCGTACGGGTTTCAATCACGTTTGGAACTAAGATTGCGATTAGTGTCAAAAAAGATAAACCGCAGATAACTAGTGGCAGTTTATACTTTAGTTTGAAATTGTTGAGCATAACGAGTGCCCTTTCTAAATAATTACAGATTGAATGATCTTTTAACGGCATTGTAAATGGAATGTTCAACGTCTACTTTACCTTCGATGAATCCTCTCATTTCATCTAGGGTTAATCCCACCTGTTTGTAGTATTTAAATTACTGGTACGGCTAAAAACGATTCTTTTGAGTAATATCGATAGTTGTTGATATCGTCTCTTTCGGAGTTTATAAGGCCGAGTTTGTTATAGTAGTGAAGTGCCTTTGTCGATATATTGCAGGTTTTTCTGACTTCACCTATTGGTTTTTGTATTTCATAAACGTCCCGTTCACATCATGCTTGACTCGTCAGGTGTATGCCCAACTCATATTCGCGTTGTTTTGGCGGATGCTGACCTATTGTTGTGATAAATATTTTTTACACACAATGACAGCCACTTTCCTAAAACATGGTTCTATTGTATACGGCTACGTTTATAGGTGCTGCAAGGTTGCGGCCAATTTGCATAAAAAAATAGCATTCGCTTGAAAGCTAAACAATATCAGCCATTTAAAAACGGATATAAACAATATGGTTGCAAAGAGGGGTGACAGATGATGATTATAGTGGGACAGGGGTGCCAATTTGGTACAATGGGGCATGAAGGGCACAAATGGCAAACGCCGACCACAGTTGATTACGTAAGTACTTTGGCTTTGGAACTGGTTTTTGAAATTCTATGGATTGAATTACCTCTGATCCTTGAAGCAGTCTGAAGACAGCGCATTTGATCCATGCTTGGGTTGCATTTTGCAGGGTGTCTTCGTTGCGATCAATCAACTAAGAGGTGTCGATTTAGTTTTCTGTGACTGCGTTAGCCTCTTTTACTGTTGCTTCATCTACGGTTGATGGCGGTAGTTGCGCCAGAATCACGCCGCTGATGATCATCACGGCACCAAATCCGGCAGCAGCGGGCAGGGTTTCACCTAACACCAGATAGGCGGCGATGGCAGCAAATACCGGTTCCAAGGCAAAGATCAATGCCACGCGGGTATCGCTGAGATAGCCCTGGGCTTTCGTTTGCACCGTGATGGCGACAGCGGTTCCTAAAAAGGCGACAAAGACGATGGCAAACAATAG
>MAXR01000090.1:5525-6189 GCA_001751155.1 Desulfuromonadales bacterium C00003068
GTTCGAGCAGCAAGTTGACGTTGAGCATCTGCCGCCAATCCTCAAAGATCAGAGCCGAAATCAGACTGAGAATGGCGACTGTTGACAGCTGAACCACGGTTAACGGTAACGTGGCATGGTTGCGGCTGTGTTTGCCGGTGAAGATGATGTGCAGGGCAAACATGATGGCACAGAGAAAGGTTAATCCGTCGCCGAGGTTAAATGGCGTATCGCCGCCGGAGGTTAAAAAGTAAAGCCCTAACGTGGCGATGGACACACCACCTATGGTTAGCCAGTGGAGGCGATCTTTCAGCAGTACAAACGCAAACACTGGAACTAGAGTGATGTTGAGACTGGTGATGAAGCTACTATTAGAGACGCTGGTGTACATCAAACCGAAGGTTTGCAGAGTGAAAGCGAGGTAGAGTATTAATCCAAGAATCGCACCACGGAAGATCAACATTCGGCTCAGTGAAGTCGTCGGTGGCTGGGGCGTTGCCTTGGCCGATGAGAAAAGGGTCTTACCCCCTAAATAGACGGCCAGAGTGAGGGCCGCTATGCCGAAACGTAATACGTTAAAGCTGTGTGGCTCCAGAAATTGAATGGCATTGTGGATCAGGACAAATTCGACGCCCCATATTAAACATACGAATAGTATGCCGATGGTGGCGTTGGTGGTTGGGCT
>MAXR01000090.1:6245-13274 GCA_001751155.1 Desulfuromonadales bacterium C00003068
CCCCCCCCTTATGGAGCTGAAGTTATGTCAACATCACCAACCCTTAGTCGTGCTGAGCAGAAACAACTTACTCGGCAAAAACTCTTGGATGCCACTATCGATCTGATTGCCGAACAGGGACTATCAGGAGTGACACTGGGCAAAGTGGCAGAGCGGACTGGATTATCGCGGGGGATTAGTAATTATCACTTCGAGACTAAAGAGCTGTTGATGCTTGAGGTGCTGCGCATGCTCTATCACGAGCATGAACGAGCATGGCGCAGTGCCGTGGCTGATGTTGATGAAAGTCCAGTTCAGCGATTACATATCTTGATTGAAACGTTGTTGACGCCACCGATTGCTGATCATCGCAAAGTCGCGGTGTGGATGGCATTTTGGGGCGTGGCCCCGCAGCGGGAAACTTATTTGGAGATCTGTGCCAGTATTGACCGTGAGTATGAAGCTGAGGTGGCGGGGGTGTTACGCCAGTTGTCCGCTGGCGCGGAGCGTGTCAATGGCATGAGTCTTAAGGAAATTTCAGTCACTCTGACATCAATGATTGATGGTTTTTGGCTGAACTATCTGATTTCACCGGGCTGTCTTGATCCAGAGAATGCTGTTAAGGCGTGTTTGGCTTTTCTTTCGAGTTTTTTCCCGGAGTTTAAATCTTTGTTAAATGATGATTAACCATTTCGTTTTGTAAGATACAAAAAGGGCAGAACCTCACGGTTCTGCCCTATATAGTTGAGTTATAACGCAATATGAAAAATGGCCACGATGTGAATATCCTGAGCCTTTGTTGTTCTATCAATGACAAATCTTCAACATGAAGTGGGCATCAGAAAAATTCGATTTCTCCTGAAATAATCTCTTTTTCCTCGACCAGTCCCTTTTCAAGAAGTTCGCCATAATTACAGATTTTATTACGGCCATTATTTTTTGCGTAGTACAGAGCTTTGTCCGCATGATCTAACAGGGTGGCAGTAAATATGCTGGGATCCATTTTTATGACACCGATACTGACCGTGACTTGACCGACTTGTGGGAACGGATACTCTTCCATTGCAACACGGAAGCGATCAAAGGCTATCAAGGCTTTTTCTTCAGTTGGAGCGCTGAGAATAATGACAAATTCTTCGCCACCGAAGCGGAACAAGTAGTCATTCTCTCTGAAATGAGCCTGCATCAGTTGAGAGGTTAACAGGAGTACCTCGTCGCCATACAGGTGGCCCCAATTATCGTTGATTCGCTTAAAGTTATCGATGTCAGCCATTCCTAACCAGAATTTGGCATCTTCTCCGTTTAGATCGGTTCTTCGATTTATTGGCACATTCTCTGTCGCCAGTGGGCGGTTGAGAGATATTTTATTTATGGTTTCATCGAATGTTTTCCTGTTGGGTAGCCCTGTCAGCATGTCCAGTTGAGAATCACTGAGTACTGCATAGAAATTGCGGTAGATCCCAAGTAGGCCATTAATCATGTGTGTATCTAGGGTGTTCAATCTGTCTTTTGTTGTCGTGACGAGGAATACTTCTTGCGACTTTGGTTGAAGAATATGCCAAACAGTCAGCAATGTGTCTGAATCGAGTTTGCGACTAAAGGGCTGTTTGGTTCGACTGACAATTTCAATGCCAGCCTGAATCTCATCTGAAATTACGATCTCTTCCCAAATGATTTCATACTTGTCTTTTTTTAACGTCAATTGATAGTTAGCAACGCCATTTCTATCAAATTTTAAGATGAGCAGTTCCTGTGGCCGAATGAATTCCTCAAGTGTTTTCAGCAGGCTGTACTCCATAAGTTCTAAATCATGGATAGCTGTCATATTAACAAGTTTGTCGAGGAATCGTGGAGCGTTAGCCATGGTCAGTTCCTGTTCTTTTTGGGACAGCATCAAGAATGATGTCTGTACAAAATATTTTATATTTTGAAGACATATCATATCTTAAGATTAAATAACAGGGACGCTTGATTAGGATTCTATGCTCCCTTTGAGGGCCTTTTATTGCAGTGTGCTAAAGGATGCTTAATCGTTCGGGATTATTGAGTGACTACGAACTTTGGGCTAATTGCCAGTTGATGATATTCGAGTGAGCCTTTGTTCTGGTTATCGCCTTATCTACACTTAATGGCAATCAATCAAGTAAATGTAAATGCTTTTATATTATAAATAGTATACATTAGAATCTTGTTTAGGTAAGTCGATGAGATGTTACTGTCGCATTTAAGTTTTATGTATTTGAATAACTCGGAGGTTCCAAAATGTTGAAAAGAGGAATTGGTTGTTTGTTCTTGGTTGTAGCGACGGTTATTTTACCTGCAAGTTTGGTTTTTTCTAGTACGCCATCGTCTGATGCTAGCGTCGTTTATGCGGGACCGAACATCAATGAAACGTATTCGCCGTTATCGGAACTGGGTAACCCTCTAGAGTTGAATAACGCGACACTCCTTGAATCTGAATGGAGTAGTGTGAATCCCTATACTCTTGGCGTATTGTTTGAGTCCCTAGGCGCTGGCGTTACAGGCAGCGTAAGCCTTGATCAAGGCTCGGTTCTCCATATCTTTGGTGAGAGTGTCGATTCCGATCTGGATCTTTTTGGTGTTGAGATGCGTGATGTTACGACGGCAGCTGTAGCGTTAGATAATGGTTCTTCAATTAAGGTTGACACGCAAGGGGCTCTTGATACAGAGAATTCAGCGACTGGTATTGAAATTGGCGAAGCTGAGATGGCGACGATTAGCTTGGCAAACGGTTCGATAGTGCAGGCGACGGGGGTTGCCAGCGGCGAATGTTCCTATGTCGATCCAACGGCCATTGAAATCTACGATGTCGGCACGGCTAACATCGCCCTTTCAAGTAGTTCAAAACTGGTGGCGACACAGTTAGCTGATGGTCTTGAGCCAAATCCGTGGGCTTCTGGTGTTGAAAGTTTCAATGTCGATGACCTGTCCATTCTACTACAGGAAGATTCACAGTTGCTGGTAACTAACACTACAACAGGTATTCAGGCCGAGGCCAGCAGTTGGGGGCTTTATGCGAATGGCAGCGACCAAGTAGCTGTTGATCTGATTTCCGAGGCGAAAATCGAGGTGGTCACCGAAGCAGAAGGGGACGAATCGATCGCTAAAAGTTATGGGTCTACCTTTACAGATAATAATCAAACTATTTTCAATATTGACGGTCAGTCAAAACTTTCTAGTAGCGCAACCGCTCAAGGGATTGATAGTGATGCCCTCGCCGTAGGGGTTTATGCCCAGTCTGATCTTGCTGGCAGTAGCTTCACATTTGAGTCCACAGCAGGTTCTTTGATTCTATCTCGTGCTAGCGCAGCGGATGCCGCAACAGGTGTAATTGCCGTTGAATTAGAGCAGAGTGATATTACTATTGCTGAGAAATCACTACTTACGGCTGTGGCAACTGCAGTCGAAGAGCGTACCGATGATGAGACCGCTAACGCCGTTGCTCTCGCATCGACAATGTCGGCAAAAGCAGGTAAAGAGATCAACATTGATATAAACAATTCGAGTATTGTCGCAGAAATGACAGCAAATGCGATTCAGTCGGGTGGCGGCGGCTCGAGCGCCATTATTGATTTTGGCGATGGTGCCGTGCCCAGTGCGGTGGCACTTTTCAATTATGAAAGCGCAACGCTGAACGTGATCGACTCCACTCTTAAAGTGACCGCCGAGGCAACAGCTCAGTCTGTTAACGGTGAAAGTAGCGCGAGTATTGGTACTGGAAATGTTGCTGATGAAAGTGATGAAGATGACTTCTATGATCAATATATGCTCAGTGGTATCGTTATTGATCCCAACCCTTTAGATGAAGATCGACAATCAACAACCGCCGTTTCTTTGCAGAATTCAACGGTGGAGGTTGCGACTACGGCACAGTCTGAAGATTCAAGTGAGATTCATGTTTCAGGAATCTTGATGCACACTATCGTTAGTGTGCAAGATGGTGGTGAGCCATCTTTACAACTGCATGATTCTGCTGTGAAGGTTTCAGCACAGGCGACAACCACCAGTCCTGAAGGGGAAACTTTTGTATCGGCCGGGGGGATCGAAGTTCAGTTTGCTAGTGGTGATGCACTGATTCTAAACAGCTCAATCGTTGATGTTTCAGCTACGGCACTGTCTGAGAATGATAGTGAGGTTCAAGTTGTGGGAATTATCATGGATTATGTCGCTAGTGAGCAAGATATTAGCGAGCCGTCTTTAGAACTGCATGATTCTGCTGTGAAGGTTTCCGCACAGGCAACAACCACCAGTCTTGAAGGGAAAACTGATGCTTCGGCTATGGGGATCGCTGTTATGTCTGATAACGGTGGCGCACTGCTGTTAGACAACTCAAGCGTTGATGTTAATGCCTCTGGGGGGTTCTTGTCTGCCGGTGTTATAGCCTTTAATATGGGGCAAGAGAGTGTTTATCGTGTTGACCTGGTCAACGGTAGTCGGGTGAGCTACGAGGGCAGCGATGAATACAGTGAAATTGGAGCCGCTTTACTGACGATGGGAGATGTGGAAATCAATATTGATTCGAGCTCCTCAATTGCCGGTAATATTGCAGTTTTAAACTTCATGGGCGGTGGGCAAATCAATAATCAAGGAACCATTTCTGGGGCAATCATGGCTGGAGCCTTACATAACGGATCAACGGGGGTATTGCAGGTAGATTTGAGTTCTGTAGCGTTCCTCCCACAGATGGATTCCTATTATTCCTTAATCAGTGCAACCCTTGATCCGGGCACAACCTTTCAAATTAACTCAACCGATTATATTCCGTTCAGCACTTATGGCGAATCTGTCAGTCAACCGTTGTTGATTGCAGATGAGGGTGACTGGGATCAACAACAACTGAACTTGACCACGCAAGATCAATCATCGCTGTTGAGTTTGAGCTGGGATGATGATTCAGATGCCAATCATCTGATTGTTAAAGCACAATTGCTGACTCCTGAACAAGCTGGACTGTCAACCAACGCCACTGCGGCATTTCATGCCGCTATGGCTGATGAAAAATTCACCCTTGTAACGGATCCAGACGAGTGGACTCCCAACGTCAATGGTGCATTTGTTGCTGGTATGAGTCAAACCCTCGGCACCTCAAGCTTCAACATTGGCAACCGCCTTGGCGCGCTGATGGGGCTTAACAGTGGCGATCAGGTGGCTGCCAACAGTGGCATGTGGTTTAGCATCCGCTTTAGCGAAACGGAACAAGATCAGCGCGATGGCGCCAGCGGATTTGACGCCGACAGCACCGGGCTGACTATCGGCCTCGACCATGAATTTGGCGATACCGTTTTCGGTTTTGCTTACACCCGTGGCACCACCGATGCCGACGCTGACGACAACAGTGCCGACTTTGATATGAGCGATAACCTGTTCAGCCTTTATAGCAGTTACGACGGTGGCGCATGGTACGGTGAAGCAATTGTTTCAGCTGGCTTCGGTAGCGTCGATGGCAACCGCAATGTTGGTAGTGATGTCTACCAGAGTGATTACGACAGTAATAGTTACAACGCTAAGGTTGAGATGGGGCTGAAGTTTAACCAACAAGGCTGGCAGATTAATCCATTACTGGCCATGCAGTACTCCGTTAAAGAGTACGATAGCTACAGCGAAACTGGTGGTGGTGACCTCGCTCTTCATGTTGATTCACAGGATTACAGTGTTTGTAGCGCAGGGCTTGGTGCTCAGGCGCAAAAAGAGTTCCAACGCAATTGGGGAACCATTACTCCTGAAGTTAGTGGCATGGTGAATTACGACCTAGAAAATGATCGTATTATCAGTACTGCCAACTTCGTCGGTGGCAGCACAGCCTTTGTCACCAAAGGGGTTGAGCCCGCTGAAACCAGTTGGGATCTTGGTGCTGCGCTTACCATCGCCAGTATTGGTGAGCAAAACGTCAGCTTGCGTTTAGGTTATGACTATTCAGGTCGTCAAGACTTCGACGCTCATAGTTTTACCGGTAAAGTTCGCTTTGAGTTCTAAAATAGCCTTAACCGTATAGTTTTAACAATAAAGCCCCGCCAAACTCAACGTTTGGCGGGGCTTTATTGTGATAATTCTGGACTCGGTTAACAGGGCGTTCCAAGTATCTGACATCGTATCGTTTAAAGTGGATACGTATCAGTGCTTAATCCCTAAGTGTGCTTAATTTGTCGGGTCACTTTATGACAGATTGAAGCAGAAAGTAACCTCATTGGTTGCTCCAGTATACTGATAGCTGAGGCTGTCGGTCATTTCTTTGGCCAGAAAAATCCCCAGCCCACCGATTTGCCGCTCTTCGCAGCTTAATTGGGTATCGGGGGGGGCTTGATCCAGTGGATTGAATGCAGCACCCCAGTCGCGAATGGTGACACAGAACTTGGGCTGGTCTTGACGCAGATAGCATTCAACCTCGATATCACCGATATGGTCTGGATAGGCATAGCTGAACACATTGACCACCAGTTCTTCCATCACCAACTCTAACTTGAGGTGGTACTCTTCGGGTAGGGCCAACGCGTGCGCTTGTTCGCGAACAAACTCCTGTAGTGGTTCAAGCGATGCAAGCTCAGCGGCAATACGCATGGTTGCGTTCTGGGAGTTCTCAGCCATTGATGGCCTGTTCTTTGTTGTCAAAGATCTGGAACATGGCAGCAAATCCAGACATTTTAAAAACATCGGCCACCATCCCCTGTAGGCCGCAAAAGCGAATGTTGCCCGCCTTACCTTTGATTTTCTTGGCTGAGGTCAGTATGCCGCGTAGCCCCGCAGAACTGATGTATTCTACCGCGCTCATATCAATTAAAATCTGATACTCTTCGGCCTCCATCCAGATGTCACATTGTTGTTCAAATTCGCTTGAAGTGGTTGCGTCGAGTCGTCCTGCGACATCGACAACGTAGTAATCGCCCATTTTAGTGTTGTTAAAATCCATTTTAGGTCCTTTGTTGAGTTGCAGTATAGGTCAATGCCAGCATGGTGATATCATCGGATTGCTCGGCACCGTCGGCAAATTTAGCGACAGAGTGGTTGACCTGATCAATTATATCCGTGGTGCTC
>MAXR01000090.1:13298-14024 GCA_001751155.1 Desulfuromonadales bacterium C00003068
CGTCGGTGTAGAGGAATAAAGTGTCTCCTGGTGCCAATGTTAGTTGTTGGGTACTGTAGCTGACCTCAGGCATGGCACCGGCGATGGGTTCGTTCATCGATTGCAGATATGCGACCTGATCGGCTGTGCACAGGATCGGTGGATTATGTCCGGCATTGCAGTAGTTGACTTCACCCGTGCGAATATCCAAAATAGCCAGAAACAGGGTGACGAACATGCACGACTCGTTGTCCTCGGCCAAATCGTTGTTGACCTTTTCCATGATCAGATGAGGCACTTTTTCCCGTTCTGCAACGACCTTGATCAGGGTTTTAGTGATCGCCATGAAAAATGCGGCGGGCACCCCTTTACCGGAAACATCGCCAACGAGAAAGCAGAAGCGATCCTTGTCGATAAAAAAGAAATCGTAGAGATCACCGCCGACCTCCTTGGCCGATTCTAGGCTGGCAAAAATATCAAATTCATCTTGGTTGGGAAACGCTGGAAACAGCTTAGGCAGGATCCCTATCTGGATTTCGCGAGCGATACGTAGTTCGGACTCGATGCGCTCCTTGTGGGCGGTGGTTTGCTTCAGATTGGTGATAAACTCCTTCAATGATTTTTGCATATGATTGAACGAGTTTGTCAATCGCCCAACTTCATCGCCCGATTGGCTGCTGGGCAAGACGGCGTCGAGGTTGCCATCGGCGATCTCTAGGGCAGCATCGGCAAGGTCACGCACTGGTT
>MAXR01000091.1 GCA_001751155.1 Desulfuromonadales bacterium C00003068
CCGATTAATAGTGAAGTAATTGAAACCGTTGGACACACTGAGCTGATTGGTCAAGCGTTGTTCACCGAATTTCTACTTCCGTTCGAAATCGCTTCGATTTTACTGCTGGTGGCCATTGTTGGGGCCGTTGTATTAGCGAAACGGGAAGTATAAAATTTAGGAGCAGGAGTTTTTATCATGATTACGATCACTCACTATATGGTTTTAAGTGCCATCTTGTTCTCAATGGGAACGGTCGGTGTCTTAACCCGGAAAAATGCCATAGTTGTTTTTATGTGCGTAGAGTTGATGCTTAATTCCGTCAACCTCACTTTCATCGCACTTTCAAGTCATCTCGGTAATATGGATGGTCAGATATTTGTATTTTTCATTATGACCGTTGCTGCTGCTGAAGCGGCTGTAGGCCTTGCGCTTATGATCGCTTTCTTCCGTAACAGTGATTCCATAGATGTTGAGGACTTCAGCCTGTTGAAATGGTAACTTCTTCAGGGCTGTTGATAGTTCAGTCCGCCTAGAGGAGATGTAGATGTACGATAACTTATGGCTCATTCCGTTATTCCCTTTTATCGGGTTTTTAATCAACGGGTTATTGGGCAAAAAAATCAAAAATGAAAAGGTGATTGGGTCTATTGCAACCCTCGCAATCTTCAGTTCATTTTTAGTGTCTTGTAACTACTTTTTCAAATTGCTTGATGATCCTGAAAAAGTTCATGAAGTAATTATTTGCAGTTGGATGACTGTTGGTACATTACAGGTTGACTGGGGCTTCTTGCTTGATCCCCTCTCTGCCTTGATGATCATGAATGTAACAGGTCTAGCGACGCTGATTCATCTTTACTCAATTGGTTATATGCATGGCGAAGAGGGCTACTATCGCTTTTTCTCCTACCTGAACCTTTTTAGTTTTGCGATGCTAATGCTTGTTCTTGGCAACAATGCTCTGGTCATGTTTGTTGGCTGGGAGGGCGTTGGTCTGTGTTCTTACCTTCTTATTGGTTACTACTTTGAGAAGAAGAGCGCGAGCGATGCCGGTAAGAAAGCATTCGTTGTTAACCGTGTTGGTGACTTTGGTTTTCTCCTCGGTTTATTTACCTTGTTCTGGTCTTTAGGCAATGAGGGTGTGTGGACAGTTCGCTTTACTGAGATCTCTGCCAATGCACATCTGCTTGAAAATGGTGGTATTGTTGTTACCGTCATCACCTTGTGCTTCTTCCTTGGTGCGACAGGAAAATCAGCACAGATTCCACTCTATACATGGCTTCCCGATGCGATGGAAGGCCCGACACCAGTATCTGCATTGATCCACGCAGCAACAATGGTTACTGCGGGTGTCTATATGATCGCTCGTATGAACGGTCTGTTCGCTATGTCACCTGATACCATGATGGTTATTGCTATCGTTGGTGCATCGACTGCACTGTTTGCGGCAACTATTGGCTTAGCACAGAATGATATCAAACGTGTCCTTGCTTATTCAACCGTATCGCAATTAGGTTACATGTTCTTAGCGATGGGCGTTGGCGCATTTGGCGCTGGTATCTTCCATCTGCTTACTCATGCATTCTTTAAGGCGTGTCTCTTTTTGGGCTCAGGTTCAGTTATCCACGGTATGCATCATGCGTATCATCATGCGCATTTGGATGATGATGCCCAAGATATGCGTAATATGGGTGGCTTACGTAAGAAGATGCCGATCACCTTTATCACTTTCTTGCTTTCAACCTTAGCTATCTCAGGAATTCCATTCTTCTCTGGTTTCTTTTCAAAAGATGAGATCTTGTGGTGGTCATTTGCCTCAACTCGTGGACATTGGGCTCTGTGGCTCATGGGTGCACTTGCGGCGCTGATGACAGCCTTCTACATGTTCCGCCTTGTCTTTATGACGTTCTTTGGTGAGCAGAAAACTGATGCTCGCGCAAAAGACCATATTCCTGAGTCACCATTAGTCATTACATTACCGTTGATGATTCTTGCTGCTTTAGCAACATTTGGTGGTCTCATGGGGATTCCTCATGTCTTAGGTAACTTACTTGGACATGTGCCAAACATGATTGATAATTTCTTAGCGCCAGTGTTTGAGCATACACAACATTTACATGAAATTCATGCTCATGGCAGCGCGGCAACTGAGTTTACTTTTATGGGTATCTCGGTTGGAATCGCAGTTGTCGGAATCGGTACAGCGTGGTTGCTTTATTGCAAAAACCAAGAACTCCCTGGCAAAATTGTGGCCAAGTTTCCTGGACTTCATCGCGCTATCTATAACAAGTGGTACATCGATGAGTTCTATGATGCGTTGATCATCAACCCAACAAAGAAATTAGGCACAGTGTTGTGGCTTTTCTTTGATGTACGTATTGTCGATGGCCTGGTAAATGGTCTTGGATGGATCGTTCGGGCTAGTGGTCGCGCGCTACGTTATACGCAAACCGGTTATACACACAACTATGCGATGTCGATGGTGGTTGGTGTTGTAGTTATCATTGCAGTCTGTGTATTCAATTAAATGATAACTGTGACTAGAACCTCATATACAAGGAGCAACTTATAATGTCAGAACATCTTCTCAGTCTGATGACATTCTTCCCAATCTTAGGCATGCTGATTGTTCTCATGCTACCTAAGAATAATGGCGGTTTGCTTAAAGGTGCGACACTGGTTGTCACACTGATTACATTTGCTATCAGCATGCCTTTAGCTCTTGATCCGGTATTTAAAACATCAGGCGCGATGCACTATAAAGAGTTTGCTGAGTGGATCCATGTCGGCAATTACTTTCAGATGAACTACAATATTGGTATTGATGGAATCAGCCTTTGGTTGGTGATGTTAACCACATTCATTATGCCTATTGCTGTCCTGTCAACGTGGCAAGCGGTAACGAAAAACGTCAAAGGTTACATGGCGTTGCTGCTTCTGCTTGAAACAGCGATGCTTGGTGCATTTATCTCCCTCGATCTGTTCCTGTTTTATATCTTCTGGGAATTGATGTTGATCCCAATGTATTTCATGATTGGTATTTGGGGTGGTGCGAACCGTATTTATGCCGCAGTTAAATTCTTCATTTATACGGCGGTTGGCTCACTGTTGATGTTGGTAGCGATCATCTATATCTACTACACTGCGGTTAATTCAGGCATGGATATTAGTGGCTTTAGTATTGCGGATTTCTATAATCTGTCACTTGATTTGGCGTTGCAAAAATGGTTGTTCCTTGCCTTTGCCCTTAGCTTCGCGATTAAAGTCCCCATGTTCCCTGTTCATACTTGGCTCGCCGATGCTCATACTGAAGCACCCACTGCTGGTTCCGTTATTTTAGCTGCGGTGATGTTGAAAATGGGTACTTATGGTTATGTTCGTTTTGCCATGCCACTGTTTCCAGAAGCATTAGATTACTATCTTCCTTATCTTGCCGGTCTAGCTGTTATCGGTATTGTTTATGGCGCTTTAGTTGCCATGATGCAGAAGGATGTGAAAAAACTGGTTGCGTATTCATCGATATCTCACCTTGGTTTTGTCATGTTGGGTATTTTCGCCTTAAATACCATTGGTATGAGTGGTGCCGTTTTACAGATGATCAACCACGGTATTTCGACTGGTGCATTATTCCTTATCGTTGGATTTATCTATGAGCGTCGCCATACCCGTTTGATCAGTGACTTTGGTGGACTGTCAAAGCAGATGCCTGTTTTCGCGGTGATCTTTATGATTGTTACCCTTTCATCAATTGGCTTGCCCGGCACAAATGGTTTTGTTGGCGAGTTTATGATTTTGTTGGGTGCATTCCAAAGCGAGTTACGTTGGTTTGCTGTTGTGGCAACATCGGGTGTTATCCTTGCTGCTGTATACATGTTGTGGATGTTTCAACGCGTTATGTTTGGCAAGCTTGACAATCCTAAAAATCAGAATTTAAAAGATCTTTCTATCCGCGAGTTGTGTGTGATTGCACCGCTACTCATTTTCATTTTCTGGATTGGTGTTTACCCAAATACGTTTTTAGAGAAAATGAATCCTGCGGTTAATCAATTGATTGAGCAGGTTACTGGTGAGAAACCTCAGATCGTCATTCCTGTTGCTCCAGCGGCTATACAGGGCCATGCTGCGCAACATGAAGAGGTGCCCACACACGGGCAGCATCACTAACGGATTTATAGTTCAGTACGGTTAACTAAAATCATGACTTTGCGTTAAATCGCTTCTAAAGGAGCATCTTACATGGAAAATCTGGTGCAAACTGCCATGCAAAATGTAAATTTTGCAGCCATCATGCCTTCAATAGTTCTGGCATGTTTCAGCATGGCCTTGCTATTAATCAATGCTTTTTCTCGCCGTGGCGCGACTGCACATGTTGCCGGAATTAGCTTGTTGGCCCTCGTCGTGACGGGTTTCTCTGCACTCTCTGCATGGAATAACCCACAGGTCGGTTTTGCTGGACATGTTGTTCTCGATAATTATGCTGTCTTTTTTACCTTTGTATTCCTTATTTCAGCGGCGTTGACGGTTCTCATGTCTGATGCGTACCTGAAACGCGAAGGTTATCCGATCGGTGAGTTTTACTCTTTAATCTTATTCAGTACCGTTGGTGCCATGATTATGGCGTCTGGTACTGATTTGATGACGATCTTCCTTGGCTTAGAGGTTCTTTCGGTCTCATTGTATGTTTTAGCTGGGTTTTTTCGCGGATCGAAAAAATCAAACGAAGCGGGACTCAAGTACTTCTTGCTGGGTGCTTTTTCCACCGGTTTTTTACTCTACGGTATGGCACTGATCTACGGTGTAACTGGAACAACAAACCTTGTTGATATTAGCGCACACTTTTCGCTCTCCCCACAGTCAGCAACAAATCCTGTGGCGATTGCTGGTATGATGCTGATGGCAACGGGCTTTTTGTTCAAAATTGCTATCGCTCCATTCCATATGTGGGCACCCGATGTTTATGAAGGCTCACCGACACCTATTACAGCATTTATGAGTGCCGGGCCTAAGGCCGCTGCCTTTGCTGCTTTTATGCGGATCTTCCTTGTCAGTCTTTCTTCAATGCAGGCGACATGGGAAGCAGCTTTCTGG
>MAXR01000092.1:0-1804 GCA_001751155.1 Desulfuromonadales bacterium C00003068
ATGATTTCACTGTTGATCTTGTTCATTATGGTCGGTGTCTTCTCTAAAGCGCAAAATACCGAAGATTACTGGGCTGCTGGTCGTGGCGTTGGCCAAATCGGTGGTGGTATGGCGATTGCCTCTAACTGGATGTCAGCGGCATCATACTTAGGTATGGCTGGTCTGATCTATCTTAAAGGGTATTTCGCAATATCCTACGTCCTTGGTTGGACAGGTGGTTACGTACTGTTACTGGTCTTGATGGCTGGTCAGGTTCGTCGCTACGGTAAATATACCGCTCCTGACTTTGTCGGTGACCGTTATTATTCAACCACTGCGCGTTTAATGTCTGCGTTGATCGTTATTACCATCTCCTTTGTGTACGCTGTTGGTCAGTACAAAGGTATTGGTATGATGTTCAACTGGATCTTTGGTATTAACTACCAGACATCTGTTGTCGTTGGTACGGGTGTTGTTTTAACCTACGTACTGATTTCAGGTATGCTCGGTGCAACAAAAAACATGCAGGTTCAGTATGTGGTTATTGTTATCACATTCTTCTTGCCACTGTTCTTCATCGCATCAAAGCTTGGTTATTTCTCAGCGGTTCCACAAATTGGTTATGGTGCTGCAGTTTGGGACATTGGTCACGGTGGTAACGGTATCACAGCTGCGATCTCTGATCCGAGCTACTATCTACCATTTGCTAAGTACACCATGTATCACTGGTTTGCGTTATGCATGACTCTGATGCTTGGTACTGCTGGTCTGCCACACGTTATCGGTCGTTTCTATGTTGTGCCTAAGGTAAGTGATGCGCGCTGGCAGGTTGTTTGGGGTCTATTCTGTATCGCTCTTGTTTACTGGACAGCTCCTGCATATGCTGCATTTGCTAAGTTCTCTAACTTGTTAGGTTCTGCTGGTACCATTACACCTGACGCGATTGTTGTTAATGCTGCTGAGTTAGCGGGTCTTCCTGAGTGGTTTGCAGGCTTCCTCGCTGCTGGTGGTGTTTCGGCGGCGTTCTCAACCGTTGGTGGTTTGTTGATGGCTGGTTCTTCAGCGTTTGCTCACGATATCTACTTCCGTGTTCTTAATCCAAACGCTAGTGAAGATAGCAAGATGAAGGTTGCACGTATCGGTACCGTCATCTTAGGTGTATCAATCATTATCGTTGCATTGAATCCACCTGCATTGATCGCTCAGATTACTGCGGTAGCTTTCGCACTCGGTGCTAATACATTCTTCCCACTGTTCTTGTTAGGATTGTGGTGGAGCCGGACAACCAAAGAAGCTGCGATTGCTGGTATGATCGTTGGTCTGGTTGTAACATTCGGTTCTATGTTACTGCCGAAGACGTCGCTCTTGGCATACTACATCCCGTTTACTTCAAGCGCGGTAGTTGGTGTTCCGGCTGTTTTGATCACCATGATTATTGTTTCATACATGACTCCTGAGCCTTCACAAGAGATCAAAGAGTTGTTGTACAGAGTTCACAACGACGAGTAAGTTAAGTCGTTTGCTGATCTAAAAAGCCCCCTTCACATTACGTGGAGGGGGCTTTTGTCGTTAAGGTGTTATTCGGTATAATTTGGGGGGATGGACAGCCATCTTTTCAAGATATTCAGAGTGTTTATTTGCCTCCTGAAATATAATTTAGGATGGTATCGTTTAGCTGATGCGAGTGTATTTTGACGTAGAAGAACCGTTAATGGTTGATGTAGCCCGGTTGCGATATTAAAAATCAACCGTTCTTCATAGATTTATCTGAAATGAGCTACTGTTGTCAGATTGATTCTTGTTAGTTAGCCCCAGGTGAGTTGAT
>MAXR01000092.1:1812-10239 GCA_001751155.1 Desulfuromonadales bacterium C00003068
GATCGAAGTGAGTTGATCGAAGTGAGTTGATCGAAGTGAGTTGATCGAAGTGAGTTGATCGAGGTGAGTTGATCGAGGTGAGTTGATCGAGGTGGATGGTGACGTTTCTGTGGGTTATACAAAGTAAATATGATTGCCCTTGAATGCGAGTGGATTGGGCCTTGAAAATCAATGCGGCCCCTTTGTATAAAAGGGGCCGCATTGGTTGTTAAATATTAAATTCAGGAACTGAGATATTAGTGCAGTTCACGCTCTTTTTTTCCTGCTTCAATGTAGGGTAGGGGATTAATCTCAAGCATAGTCAATGAGCGTTCAGCATTGCCATTGTCAGGGTTAAGTAGGAGCGAGAGGCGGAAGGTGTCTTCAGCTTTATCTAGTTGTTCAGCGTATTTGAAGGCCACGCCCAAGTTGGCATAGCATTCAGAAATAGCTTTAGAGTAGCGTTCGTAATCACTCGGGTTATGTTTGAACCACCGTGTATAAAATTCAGCCGAGATCTCAAGGGCTTCAGTCGCGAGGGCAAGCTCTGTGTGGTCAATAGTTGCCATGTTGATATGGCTACGCTCAGTTTCAAGGTCTTTGCCGTAAAGTGCCCAACTAAGGTGGATGACGCCAATGTCATTAAGGACAAAGCCGTAGTTGATGTAGATATCTTCACCTTTGTCAGCACCTACATTTGGATGCTCCATCTCGGCGCGAGCCATTTCGTAGTATTTTAATGCCTCGGCTGGTTTTTTTTCTTTTAGCAGATTTTGAGCGCTAACGGCAGTAAGGTGAGCATTCTTGTATTTTTCCTCGACGTTTTGATGCTCAGCACCATATTTGCACTGACTTAAATACATGATGAGAGAAATTATAATGACAAGAACAAAAATTGGTTTTAGATTCATAAGTGTAAAGCTCCTTGGGTAAAATTGATGTGAACAAAGTATAGATGTTCTCAGAATAAAACACCAGTTTATTTTTGGTCGCATCGGCGGCACTTTTTGCTATAATAGCCCAGAATGGTTGGGTTGTTTAGCTGAAAAGAGATGTCGTACTCGTCAGTATTAAGAGGGGGGCACGTTAGACGCAATGTGGAAATCATTACTTAAAAATATTGCACCACGTAAAAAAGAGCATAGTCTTGATCCTTTGTTTGATTATGTTGACACGTTGTGTGAACAAATTCGTTCGCGTTCCGTATTGAAAATGGATTTGCGTGAAGCAACCTATTGCATTATTGATTTAGAGACCACTGGTTTAGACTTAACTCGTGACGTGATTATCAATGCCGCCGCCGTTAAGATCAAAAGTGGCCGTATTACCAAGATCTATGAAACTTATGTTAAGCCTCCGTTTCCCATCCCCCCTGAGTCAATTCAATGGCATGGCATTACCGATGATATGTTGTTAGATAAGCCAACGATCAGTGAGGTACTTCCTGAGCTGTTGAGTTTTATTGGTGGAAGCTTGATCGTAGGTCACCATATTAATTTTGATATAAAAATGCTTGATCGCCATGTGCAGGAATCGTATGGCAGTAATTTAGAGGGAACCCCCTGGCTTGATACCATGTTGTTGCATAAATTAGTTATGGAAAATAACACCAGTACTGAGCTTGATGATTTGTTAAATGTGTATTGTATTGAATGCGATGAGCGTCATCGCGCATTAGGTGATTCGATTGCGACAGCGAAGGTTTTTTTGCGAATATTACAGGAAAACTCCTCATCGTATCAGACTCTTAACGATCTGTTTCGCGCTCAGCAAGATATGTCACGGAAGGATAATATGTGATGGCCCATCCTAAATTAAGTTATCAACGGCGTTGTATTACTGCTGAAGATTACGACGCGTATCAAAATATGCCAGACAACGAATTGTTTGATCTATTGGGCAAGAAATACCTTGATTGGGAGACCCCTTATCGGAAGGTGCGTGATGATATGGCACCGCCTCATTACCGTTGGTATACGGGGGGCAAACTTAANNATGTTTATGAAAACTTGGTTGGCAAACATCTCAAGACTGTGCGCCGTAACAAAGCTGCCCTAATCTGGCGTGGTGCGGATCATGGTGAGCGCACTATCACCTATCAAGCCTTGGGCCATGAAGTTAATTGCTTGATTAATGGTTTGGCACACCTCGGTGTCAAGCGCGGCGATAAAGTGTTTCTCTATATGCCGGATATCCCCGAGATGGTGATGGCGATGTTGGCCTGTGCTAGTCTCGGTGCGGTTCATATTGCTTACCATATGGCTTACTCTGCTGAAGCACTTGCGCAGCGATTACAGCATTGTCGGGCAAAATATATTATTACGTGTGATGGCGCACCGTTACGCAGTCGAGCCCTTAAAGAGGTGGTCAATGAAGCGTTAGAGCGGATTGATTATGATATTAACCATTGCGTTGTTGTCGAGCATTCAGGGCAACAGGTGTCGATGCGACCTAAACGGGATATTTGGTATCGTGATTTAGTCACCGATCCAACATTCTCTACAGGTGCTGATGTCGATCTGATCCATAACGCCGATGAGCCGCTGTTTATGCTCTACACCTCAACCAAATCAAAATATCCGCGTGGTGCCATCCATAGTCTGGCTGGTTATCTCATGTGGGCGCAATTTACCACCGAATTATTGTTTGATTTAGAAGAGATGGATATCTTCTGGAATACCGCTGATCTGGCGTGGATAAATGGGCATACTTATGGCGTTTACGGTCCTCTCGCTCTTGGCGCAACGGTGTTCTTATATGAGGGAACGATCTCCTATGAAAACACTAAATTCTTTTTCGATTACTTGGATAAATACCATGTGACGGTGTTGTATTCCAATCCAACCTTGTTACGTAGCGTTATGCGAGCAAAAAGCACGAAGCGATTCCTGAACCGTTCCAGCAACTCGCTACGGATGATCGGTGTTGGTGGTGAGAAGATCAGTGAAGATCTGTACGATTGGACCCAGTACGAATTAACCAACATGCGCAACCTACCGATTACTCAAATTTGGGGGCAAACTGAAACGGGTGGTTGCTTGATTGCGGGTGTTCCCGGAGTACTCGATTACGAAGACGATACCATGATGCGGCCATT
Source organism: Desulfuromonadales bacterium C00003068 (assembly GCA_001751155.1). GTDB lineage: Bacteria > Desulfobacterota > Desulfuromonadia > Desulfuromonadales > Desulfuromonadaceae > Desulfuromonas. The sequence goes on from MAXR01000092.1 coordinate 4,889, forward strand.
GCCAGGCGTTGATGCCCGCGTTGTCGATTCTGATGGTCATCCCGTTAAAGCGGGTGGCGAACCAGGTCGCTTGGTGCTTGGCTCGCCATTGCCATCGATGTTACAGGATCTTTATAAAGATGATATTGGCTACCAGCAAGTGTTCTGGAAAAAGTTTAAGGAACGCACCTATTTTACCACTGGTGATGGTGCATATTATGATGAAAATTCTAATCTTAACTTAACGGGGCGATTGGATAATATTTTGAGTACTGGTTCAGGGCGCCGTTCAATTGATGAAATTGAGGAATCAATTTTAACTCTGGCTCGTGTGCGGGAGTGTGCAGCGATTGTTATCGATCATCCCGCGCAAGGCTTTGTCCTCGTTACTTATTGCGTATTGGATGAATCGCGTGATGAAAGTTACCGTGAAAAGACCTTACGCGAAATTCGTGAACACATTATTGAAGAGATTGGTGAACTAAACGTGCCAGATCGAATTCGCTTTACCAAGTATTTGCCGAAAACACCCGATAACCGCATTAATCGTGCCTTGCTGAAAGAGATTGCCCTGCAAATGGAGGGGATCTAACTGACAGTGCGCGTAGTAGGAGTTGATGATGGCCTATTATTTTCCCACCTATGCACAGAATACTCTTTATCGCTCCCTGTACGATCAATTGTCGGCAGTGGAGCGGGGTATGGTGTTGCGCGAATTTGTCGGGGTTACCTATCGGCGTCGGTTTCAATTTTTTAAGCGTCAGCACTTCCACGCGCCACAACGCGCATTTAAGAGCAACTTACAACTCGCTGCTAAACGGCAAGATAAACGTTTTTGCATTCGCAACCACATTTGGCGCAAAAAAGCGCAACGTCCCGCCTATCTTGAACTGATCTTTCGCCATTATCTCCTTGGTTTCGTCGTTCAATTGATTCGGAAGCGCCATGGGGATCATTTGGTTATTGAACAGGGCTGTTATCCTGATGCGCCCTATGTTCTTGCCGCCCTCGAATGGTTTTTGGCCAATAGATCAGTGGTTGATGCCACGATTGCTGAACAAATTGAAGCGGTCGAGCGAGAGGGCTGCCGTCGTTTATATCTTTATTGCTTACGATCTTTTATCGTAGCCCAGAAACTGTGTGATGATGACTCATTATCGCTGGCCGTTGCGCGAAGCTGTCAATGTCGTGTCGGTGGTCAGGTGCCTCTTGGTGCCGAACTTGAGTTTAGTAATCTCGGTCATCAGGCATCATTTGAACATTCATTTCTACGTCACCAGCGCGATCAGCCCTATTGCAATTTCATCTATTTCCATCATTTTTTTCTTGAAGATATCAGTTGGCGCTTAGGTGGTTATCTCGATCACCATGTACGCTTGCGCCGTTATCTTCCTGTGCCGTGGATTGGTGGCTTTTTTGAATATAATTTAGTCCGCATCGATTATCCCCGTCGTTTTTCGTTGCCCCTTACGCGCGATCCCGGCTTTTTAGCGCGCTATATCCACTGTGTTATGGCGTTTAATTCCCAGCTAGCTCCACACAGTTTGCATCTGAATGTCGAGTGTGTTGGCCTTGGCCGTAAAGAGGTTCCCGTTTTTAGTGATTACCTGTGCTTATTGCTTCTCGGTGGCGACTTGGGGTGTGATGAAAAGGGTGGTTTAATCGAGCGTCGCTTTGCTCGTAATGAATTGATTAAGATGGTGCAGCAACGTCAACACACCTCGCTGTTCGATCACATCAGTCATCATGTCACTGAGTTTGCTTTTTTACGCCTCAATGCAGAGCATACGGATCAGTCATGGCTGAGTCTTATTCTTGTTTTGATTGGCTACAATCGCAGCAGTTCCTTTGATCAATACTGTTTGGAGCCTCTGGGGGATTTGCTCCATTGGGCGCATGATCCGCAACCTGTTTCGGCAACGGATATGGCCTCGTTTCTAGCAAAAGTGAAGCGCGGTGTTGAGGCGGATAGCAGTCTCGATGCTGGGCTGGTTGAGTCACATTTAGAAAATGTTGAGTGCTGGTTGCAACGTCAGAATAACCGCATTATTAACGTCGGTCGATCAGGTGATTTGTCGTGACGTCGGCTGTGAATTGAGGCCACACGATAGGCGGTTTTGGCATAGTGCATGGCATGAATGAAGTTTCCTAGCTCTACGAAATAACGGGTCGTTAAAAAGTAATGGGTCAACAATTATTTGTTGGCTGTCATCGCAGTAGCTCAGGCGGTCAAACATGGTCTTGAGTTCATCTTTAGGGTTGGCAGGGCGGTTGAATGCTTTCCACTGACCACATTCAATTCGAACCTCTTTATGGTGCTCGTTACTTAAGTGTTGCTCAGGGTAGGTGTAGACCCATGCGTCGATCATTGTTCGCTGTGTTGGATCGTCAGGGCTTTCCTTGATCAAAGTCATTTTTCGTCTGAGGTAGACACTTTTCTGTTCATTATCGGGTAAATAACTTTCTAAGCGATCGAGTAATTTCATCATCTTAAGGGGTTGATAAAATTGCATGATCTCCCCCGCGACCAATGTCGAGCAGGGGGCTTCTGGTACAATGAGGCCGGGGAAACCAAGAGGTAGGTTGAACAGATAGCCACGACAATAGCCGATCTCAATGGAGGTGACTTTTTTTTTGATGTAGCGGTCAAAGTTATGAAACCGCTCCATCAGGCTGCCATAAAAGAAAAATGTATCGCATTGTTCAAGATCACGGCGACGCAATTCATCGCGCTGTTGCCAGCGCGTTGAAAACTTTTTTAACATCGGCGTGCCTGCGTTTTTGCGCAATGATTCCTCACTAGGATAGCCCTTTACCGAAGTGGCTTCGGGTTGCACTTTGTAACTTGCTTACCGCATGAAATGCGCTGCGTAGCAGATCTTGTTCGGTTTTGCTTAGGGCGTTGGGGTCGATAAAGCTGCTCGCTGGTTGGTCGTTTTGTAGCAGGCTAATTTCGTTACGTAAACGTAGGAATGAAAGGGCCTCAAAGGCGATGCGAATGTGCTCGGCTGTTTCGCTGGAAAAAACATTGTCGTTGGTTAAATGTTTAAGTCGTTCAAGGGTGGTGAGGGCGCGAATTTCATGCTCTAAAGCGAACATGCGCAAACAATCGACAATGTAGATGAGCCCACCTTTCTTGAGTGACAGCTTTCCCTTATTGTCACCACTTTTCTCGGTGGTGAAGCGTCCCCACATCCCTGTCGGTACCTTGTGCGACAGGTTCAGTTGCATCACCTGATAAAGAAAACCTGGATGCTCCCGTATTGATTTGAAGACAATACTCTGCAGTGAGTGGGCAAGGGACGGGTCGCCGACAAGGGGAGTAAAGTCAAAAAATATCGACGAATAGCGCACCTTATGTGGTTCTGGATTGACAGCCCAATCCTTAATGCGCTTTTTCCAGTCGCTTAATCGACCACGCCATACCGGATTACTTGCCATCACATCCCCTTCACACAGGGGATAGCCAACGTAATCTAGGGCATGGACAACTTTATCGGCAAGGGGGATGAAGAAATCATCGACCTCCTCCTGCATTGAATCGGGAAAATCTTCATAAATAAAACCGTTATCCTGATCAGGGCCAAGGAGCATCTCCCTACGGCCTCCGCTACCCATGATGAGGAAGCAATGGCGGATTTCAGGAGGAGTATGGCCGAGTTCAACCATCTGTTGCCAGCACAGAGCGTAGGTACGCTTAATCAAGGCATGGTGGATGTAGGATAAGATCTCCATCACCTCTGGAGCACTACGGGTTTCCGAAAGCAGGGTGTTGCCAACGCGAACCAGTGTAGTGTGGATGGCGGCAAGCCCTTCAATGGTCTCTGTCTCTTCAATGCTACCGATCATCAGCATCGCTTTTTGACTGCGGTAGCGCATTAAATCGCTCATGGAAACCATGCCGACAAGTTCATTGTCGTCAACAATGGGTAAATGCTTGAGGCGATGGCCGACCATGTACGCCATCGCTTCATACATAAAGGTGTCGGGCTTCATGGTGTGTGGGTCGCTAATCATCAGTTGCTCGGCGGTAACCTCTTCGGCATTGGTTCCCTCAACTGAGACTAGTTTGCCAATAATGTCGCGACAGGTAACAATGCCAATCATCTGGTTGTCGTCATCGACAACCACTATCGAGCGAATTTGCCGTGCGGCCATCTGTTGAGCAATTTTGCGTGCCGGTTGCTGTGGGTGGCAGGTGGCAACGGGGGTATTCATGATTTCAGAAAGGCGCTTTTTGAATGGGTATGATTCAACACCGGAGAGGGCCTTTTGACTGTGCTCTGAAACGATATCAGCATAAAGGTGGCGAACTCGATCTAAAATCATTTGATCAAAAAAAGTTTTAAATTCGGGGGCCTGCCGAACGGTGTCGAGTAAGATCTGTTGCGGGATGAGATAACATTCGGTCTCTTTAACGGTGCGCGAGCCGCCCGTATACGATTCATTGGTGAAAATAGGGGTGCAGCCAAAGGTGTCGCCCTCGTGGCGATAATCAACGACAATCTCTTCACCGCTAGGAGTGAGTAAGGTGATCTCGACGAGGCCCTGTTTGATCACGTACAGGTGGCCAGTAAAAGGATCGCTTTGATTGAAAATATGATAATGTGATGGAAATTTTTTAGTGCTAGATGCGGCAAGGAGCGTTTCAAATACATCGGCTGGTAGATGGCAAAACGGCTCGGAATCATGAAGTTGCTTGATGTCGGGCATTGGAACCTCCGTGCAACAGTTTAGGGATGATTAAATAGACAAACAGTTTATCATTCTCGTTGGATTTAACAAAACAAATTTACGCCTAGATTGGTTTATGTGATAAATAAGTCAATTGGAAAAGGGTGTTATCTGGTTTTTTAATATTGAGACATGGTTTTAAAATGTCAAAAATCATAGGGTAGGGGTACAGTATGAGAATCAAAAAACTGTTGCTAGCCACGCAAGCAACCGACAGCGTTGAGGTGCGTGGGTGGGTGAGAACATTACGCGCGGGCAAGGCGGTGAGTTTTATCGAGTTGAATGACGGCTCGTGTCTGAGTTCGCTACAGTTAGTGTTGAACGCTGAACTTGAAAATTACAGCCTGATGGCCAAAATGGGAACGGGCGCTTGTGTGCGGGTAAGTGGCAACTTGGTCGATTCCCCCGCTAAGGGGCAGCGCTGGGAACTACAAGTGACCGCCATTGAGCAGATTGGTGCGGCGGATAGTGACTATCCGCTACAGAAAAAACGCCACAGCTTTGAATATTTGCGCTCTATCGCCCATTTGCGTCCGCGCTCCAACGCTTTTGGTGCGGTGTTTCGCTTACGCAGTGCTCTATCGTTTGCGGTCCATCAGTTCTTCCAAGAACGTGATTTTCTCTATGTCCATACGCCG
>MAXR01000093.1:0-1827 GCA_001751155.1 Desulfuromonadales bacterium C00003068
ACGTAACCGCTAGGATCGCCTCGTCAACCTGAATGAACAAAAATGTTTACAACTGATGGAGGCTTCAATGTTTTTCCGTACCCTATTCGCATTCATATCGTTAACCCTTGTATTGATTGGGTCGAGCTTCGCCAACGACACCCTTTCGGAACTTGAATTAAGTCCAGTAGTCGTCACAGCAACCCGCTCCCCCCACTACCTCAACGAGATTGCCCAATCCGTTTCGATCATTGATCGCGCCGATATTGAAGCCGCACCTGCTGACAGTTTAGCCGATTTACTCGAATATGTAAGTGGTGTTGATGTTCGCCAGCGCAGCTCCCATGGTGTGCAAGCAGATGTCAGCATCCGAGGTGGGAGCCACGAACAAACCCTCGTGTTACTTAACGGCATCAGCATGTCGAACCCACAAGTGGGTCACCATAATATGGATATTCCCGTCTCTCTGAATGATATTGAGCGAATCGAAATCGTAAAAGGCCCTGGAGCACGAGTTTACGGTGCCAACGCCATGGCTGGTGTGATTAACGTCATCACCCGTAAAGGGCAAGTCCCCTCGGTTGCGGCGCAAATTAAAGCGGGTGACTACGACTCTCTTGCCAGTGATTTTCAAGCCCATTTTTTGACCGGGGGATGGCACAACAACCTATCGGCATCACAGAGCTACTCCTCTGGTTTCGATAACGATGAACCCACAGGATTTAACACCAAAACTGCCAACTATCAGGGTCGAGGTCAATTTGGTAAGCAGGAAATTGAGCTGGGTACGGCCTACACCCATAAAAAGTTTGGTGCCAGTCGCTTCTATTTTGATGCACCCGATCAAAACGAAGAGACCAAAACCTTAGTCAGTTATGTAGCTGCCAACCTGCAATCGGGTGCCATCAATTGGCGACCACACGTGTCGTGGATCCATCACGATGATCGCTATCGCTATAAGTATGGTAGCAACTGGTATCAAAATGAAACCGATACCGATAAATATTCCTTTCAAATCACCGGCAATACCTCACTTAGCTGGGGCGACCTTGCCTTTGGTGTCACCACTGAACGGGAAGAGATTAACAGTTCGAATCTCGGCGAACATCACCGCAACAATATCAATCTATCACTAAACTACACCTTAGCACTTACTGAGGCGTTATCTATTAGCCCCGGTGTTTCAGCAGCGCATTATTCTGATTGGGGTTGGCAATATTGGCCTGGCATTGAAGCGAACTATCGTTTCAACAATAACCTGCACTGGTTCGCATCGGTAGCTAAATCGTTTCGCATCCCGACCTACCTTGAAATGTATTACAATACACCGAGCAACATCGGTGACCCTAATCTCGATGCTGAGGAGGCATGGACATGGGAGAGCGGACTGCGCTGGCAAAAGAAGCGGATCAGCGCTAACCTCAGTATTTTCCTGCGTGATAGCAGTGACTTAATTGATTGGTCGCGAAAGTCTTCAAGTGATGCGTGGATGGTTCGTAACGTTACCGACAGCACAACCAGTGGCATTGAGGTGGGCGTTGACATCAAACAACCCCTTGCTGCACTGCCAGTTATCGGCCGCGTTTCCCTAGGATATACCTACCTTGATCAAGATATCGACAGTGCTGGACTTGAATCAAAATACAGCTTAAACAACTTGCGCCATCAACTTCATGGTGCACTGTATCTCGATTGGGCACCACGGATCAGCCACGTTATTAAAGCACGCCTTGAGGAGCGGATGATGGGCGACTCAAGTTTTGTTGTTGATAGTAAGTTAAGCTATCAGGCCAGCGAAATGATCTCACTCTCCGTTGAAGCGAGTAACTTACTCGATGAGGAGTATAT
>MAXR01000093.1:1941-4677 GCA_001751155.1 Desulfuromonadales bacterium C00003068
TGCGATAAGCGAATCGGCTACTTGCGCAACACTTTAATAATCGCTGAGAAATCCTCTTCGCCACGACCATCTTCCATCGCTTCAGTGTAGACATCGAGAGTCGCTTCCATAGCGGGTAAACGAGCACCAGTAATATCAGCAGCTTCTTTAACCTTGCGCAAACCTTCGTAGACATATTTTAGGGCGAGATTACGGGTAAAATCACCACGGGCCATTGAACGCCCTTTTTTATGCAACAATGGTGAAGCAACACCGCCGGCATCAAGCACTTCTAAAATCTGGTCGTTGCTAAAGCCAAGGCGATCACCAAGCACTAAGCCTTCAGCCAACGCTTCCATAAGCTGTGATTGCACCAGAGTGACAACAAATTTCATTTTTGTTGCATCACCAATATCGCCGACGTGAAGGATATTAAGACCAACAAGGCTGAGGACTTCACGACAGCGACTAACTACCGATTTATCACCACCGACCAAGATCGTCAACAGACCATGAGCTGCATGCTCTTTCGTTCCCCATACTGGTGCGTCGAGAAACAAAATTTTACGTTTAGCCGCCTTTTTAGACACCTCTTTGGTGACCTCAAGCGAATGAGTGCCTAAATCACAGAGGATCGTACCGGGTGTAATGCCGGCTAAAAAACCACCATCGGTAGAAAGAGCTTGCTTGAGTTCCTCTTCGTCAGGCAAAACGGTTAAGACAAGATCTTTACCCTTGATTGCTTCGAGGGCTGAATCTGCAGCAGACGCGCCCTTATCAACCAACGCCTTAACAGCATCAGCATTTGCATCAAAAACGGTTAGATTATAGTTCCCCTTAAGCAGGTTGATCGCCATGAATTTGCCGACGGTACCCAATCCGATGAAGCCAATCTCTTTGATCATATTCCCTCTCCTTAACATCTTTGTACAGAGCGTTAGACCTCAACCCTGCACCCCCATATTAAAAATCACACAAAGTGTTTCAACACATTTATTCAAGTCCCAATCACCACAAGGATAATGGTGTAGGGGCAAACCGTTTATGAGTATACCCTAGTTATAAATGTAAGGGACATTTTTTTCTATACCGTTGAGCTAATGCGCTTCACGCCAGTTTTTACCATATCCGACAGAAACATTGATCGGCACGCGCAAGGCAACGGCTCCCTCCATCTCCTCTTGAACCAGACTCTGAAGCTGTTGCAGTTCAGAGTCAGGAACATCGAAAACCAATTCATCGTGTACCTGTAGCACCATTTTGCTCTGTAGTCCTTCGGCTGTTAGGCGCTTTTGAACAGCGATCATGGCAACCTTAATAATATCTGCTGCGGAGCCCTGTACTGGATAGTTCACCGCGTTACGTTCAGCATAGCTGCGAATTTGGCCATTTTTACTATTAATATCGGCAACGGCACAATGACGGCCAAGCAGGGTTTTGACATACAGATGTTGGCGCGCCTCCTCTTTGCGAGCTTCAATAAACTGGTTCACCTGCGGGTAACGCTCAAAGTAACGATCAATATACTTCTTCGCTTCCTTGGTTGAGATATTGAGGTCTTTGCCAAGACTAAACGCTCCCATACCATATAGCACACCAAAATTGATCGTTTTAGCCCGCCGGCGCATCTCGTCGGTGACTAAGGCAGGGAAGATATCAAAAATTTCACTGGCCGTCTGTTGATGAATATCATCATCGCGTTGAAAACTTTGCTGCAACGCCTGTTCATCAGCCAGATGTGCCATGACCCGTAGTTCAATTTGTGAATAATCAGCTGCAAGCAATACATGGCCTGCGGCGGGGATAAAGGCTTCACGAATCTCTCGCCCAGCGGCGGTGCGGATGGGAATATTTTGTAAATTGGGATCGCTGGATGAAAGCCGCCCTGTTGCCGTCACCGCTTGATTGAATGAGGTGTGAATACGTCCCGTTTCTGGATGCACCAGCCGTGGCAAGCTGTCGGTGTAGGTTCCCTTGAGCTTGGCGAGTGATCGATACTCCAATACTAACGACACTATCTCATGCTGATCGGCCAACTTTTGCAGCACATCGACCGCAGTCGACCAACCGGTCTTGGTTTTCTTGCCATGCGGCAGACCAAGGCGATCAAATAATACTTCACCCAACTGCTTCGGCGAATTGATATTAAATTCCCCATCAGCAAAGGTGTAGATTTTATCTTCAAGTGCAGCAATTTGCGCTGCAAAATCTTGGCTCAAACAGCTCAGCTTGTCACAGTCAACGCCAATACCGTTCCATTCAACCTCGGTTAGCACCTGCATCAGCGGCAACTCAACGTCATCGAATAATTGGCGCAACTCACCCTTAAGTTGCGGATTGAACAGCTGAAACAGTTGCAATGTGATGTCAGCATCTTCAGCAGCATATTCCGTCGCTTTATCAACAGCCACTTCGGCAAAACCGATCTGCTTTTTCCCGGTACCCGTCACCTCGGAATAGGGGATCATTTTGTGATTCAGATATTCAGCGGCCATACTATCTAAGCTATGGGAACGCGATTCAGGATGCAACAGATAGGAGAGCAACATGGTATCAGCGGCCACACCTGCGAGGGCAATACCTGCACGGCGCAACACCAAGATATCGTATTTGAGATTTTGGCCAACCTTGGGTCGCTGGGCATCTTCGAGAATAGGCCGTAGCGCTTCCAGCACCACCTCGCGCTCCAGCTGCGTCTCGGCACCTTCGGCCGTATGACCTACGGGCACATACCAAGCCTGTCCTGCGGTAATCGCC
>MAXR01000094.1:0-151 GCA_001751155.1 Desulfuromonadales bacterium C00003068
GGCAAGATGATCTGTTTTGGCACGATGGCGAGCAACGGGTTGTCGGCCGTCAGTGTCGCCGCTTGGGGGCGTTGATTCTGGTTCAGCGACCACAGCGATTGGATAAGGCGATGGCACTGCCGATTGTCATCAAGCAAATTAAACGGATCGG
>MAXR01000094.1:166-15342 GCA_001751155.1 Desulfuromonadales bacterium C00003068
CATTCGACGATCAACAGTTGCTCGATACTGTCGGTGAATGGCTGGCACCGTGGTTGAGTGGTATCACCACCTTGGCAGCGATCCGTAAGGTGGATCTGTTTGAAGCGTTACGTAGCCGCTTAAATTGGAGTCAGCAACAACAGTTGGATCAACTGGCGCCGTTACGCACGAAGGTGCCGAGTGGTTCCAATGTGAGTATTGATTACACCGACTGTGATCAGCCAGTGTTAGCCGTTAAATTGCAAGAGCTGTTCGGTTTACAGCGCAGCCCAGCCATTGCTGGCGGGCGGGTTGCATTAACGGTGCACCTGTTGTCACCGGCGCGGCGGCCACTTCAGGTGACACGCGATCTAGCAAGTTTCTGGATCAATACCTATCCTGAGGTGAAAAAAGAGCTGAAGGGGCGTTATCCGAAGCATCCGTGGCCCGATGATCCTTTGGTTGCCGTCGCCCAACGTGGGTTGAAAAAACGGCCGAAGTGATGAAGCAAGCGTGATGAACGTCATGGCGGAAAAAACATCTTGGAACTTTGGCAGATTTGGTTATACACTGCTGGCGTTTATCCACTCAATTGATCAACCATAAATAAGGAGTCTATGATGGCTACAGCAAATGCACGGCATATCCTCGTGGCAAGTGAAGAGAAGTGTGAAGAGCTTAAATCTCAAATCGAAGCGGGGGCAACTGATTTTGAAAGTTGCGCTAAAAAGTTCTCTCAATGCCCATCTGGTAAGCAAGGTGGCGATTTAGGTTCTTTTGGCCCCGGTCAAATGGTTAAAGAGTTTGATGAAGTGGTTTTTAGTGGTGAAATTGGTGCGGTACTTGGCCCCGTTAAGACCCAGTTCGGTTACCACTTAATTGAGGTGACAAAGCGTTCATAGATCGTATGAATGTTTGAAAATCAAAAAAGCGGTTTAGGAGTTCAGCTCCTAAACCGCTTTTTTATTGTTCTTTCAGTTGCTTGTATTGAAGTAGATTGAGATGGAGAACGAGGTTACTTCACATGTTGTTCGACAAAAGTTCGGATTTTATCTTCCGAGAGTAATACTCCAGATAAAATATCGTCTCCTATCTTGAGTGCTGGAAACATGCGGATGCCAGCATTCCACGTTTGTTTAATATTTGTTGTTACCTCAATGGTTTCCAGGGTGATTTCTGGGTGGTCTTTTAAGACATTCTGCACCTTACTCACGGCAAGGATACAGCGCGGTCATACGGCTGATTTATAGAATTCGATGGTCATGATCTCCCCCTTGTTACTGTTGATGGCGTCGTAAAAAGTCCGACCTACTGCGTTGTAGCGTTTTTTCAGGATCTTGATATACGATATGTATGCCTTCACCCCTGAAAAAAAACTACGCCTTGTATGTCGAAATTTTTACTTAGCCATCTCATGAGTTTTGCGAGTGCATTACTGTTGCTGTATGACGATTTGGCTGAACTCCTCAATAATTGGAAGCTGCTCTTCAATGGCGAAAATAGCTTTATCTACGAAAGGTTGGTGGATGAGTTCACTTGGCGCACGGTAGTTGCGTAACGCAAAGGTGTCTTTTTCGTAGAAGATGGTAGCAAGTTCAGCACTAAGTCGTATTAAATGGGCCACTTGAGAGTTCTTACCAGTATAATGTATATTCCTCAATAGCGCGATAGGTTCACTGATGTTTTTTGGTAGTTGCCAACTTTTCACCAGAAGAGCGCCAGCTTGATAGTGATCGATACGGAAAAGATCCTGTGTTTTTTTGGCTAAGGGGATGTTGTCTTCCTTGAGTAGTTTATTCATCTGTTTCGGGAATGATTGGACCAGTGCCAGTAGGCCGATGTTGTGGAGTAGGCCAGTGGTGTAGAGGGGGGACAACACAACTTTTTGCCGTAAATTTGGTCCCATCTCTTGGGCAAGTTTAGCGGTGACAATGGCACTAAACCAATGACGATGAGGGTCAAAGTTTGGTACGGTTTTGGTGTTTAAACGATCGGTAAGAAAAAAAGCGAGCGTTAAACTGCGGGTGAGCGAGAGGCCCAATACGCGGATGACTGCTTCGCGGACATTATCAATGGGGCGGCGTTGGCCAAAAAAGGCGGAGTTGGCGACCTGAAGTAGGCGAGCTGCAATGGTTGGACTGTATTCAATGAGGTCTACCAGCAACATCAGGTTGGCTTGGTCGTCGCCAATGATCTGAAGTATCTCACCAAATTGCTCTGGTGGCGCAGGAATTTTTCTAATGTCGCGAATGCTGGTGGCGATAACAGAACTCATAGATCCTCTATTGTGTCCCGCAGGAGAGATGCATAGCTCAACTCATCAATACGCATGAGGCCATGTGCACATTGCACGCTAATGTAAATGATTTTATCATTAGCGTAAAAACCATCCTAACATATGTTGGCAAAATCGTAGAGTCTTTTTGTTGATTAACCGAGTTATTGCATGTTTGCTGAACAGGTGACGGTAATGTTTCGCTATTGCGTGGGTAATAGTGTTGATGATGGTTTGTGCTCTGAATCATTGTCAGGTAAAGTACGGATATGTTTCTTGTTTGTGGAGGATTTATCGATGCGATGCAACCTCATTGTAAATGCCGATGATCTTGGATGGGCAACTGGCCGAGACCGAGGGATTTTTAAAAGTATTGAGTCTGGAATAGTCACCAGCGTTTCGTTGCTGGCTAATGGCACAACGTTTTCTGAAGCCGTGGCTGAGTTGTCTTGCCATCAGGTTGGTGTTGGGGTGCATCTTAATTTAACGGATGGTTGTGCCTTGACAGGGACGTTACGCGGCCTGACCGATAAACGGGGAAATTTTCTCGGCAAAGAATGTTCACGACAGGTGTTTGCTGCACAGTGTTTTGATCGCGATGCGGTATATCTTGAATTGGTTGCTCAAGTGGAAAAAATTATTGTTGCTGGAGTTGAGATTGACCATATTGATTCACATCAGCACATGTTTCTTTTTCCAGCTTTGACCCCATTAATGGTGAAGTTGTGCCAACAGTTTAAAATTAAAGCGGTACGCTTGCCGGTTCCACTTGAAGGTGAGGAACACGATTCAGCCTGCGCGGTGGGTGATGAAATGAAAGTATACCGTCAATTGAGCCATCAGTTTGAACAGTGCGTTCGCCGCGCTAAATTATTTAGCCCCGACGGTTTGTGGGGGATGGCCTTAGTGGATCGCTTGAGGGAATCATCCTTATTGTCATTGATCGATGAGGTTCCCGCGGGCTGTTATGAATTGATGGTTCACCCCGGCTATAAAGATAATGGCCTCCCTTTTTGCGGTGTTGAGAGAACGTATGAACTGGATGCCCTTACCTCAATTGCTGTCCGACAACGGATTGAAGAGCGCGAGATTAAATTGACAACTTTTGGAGCAGCGCAGTGCGAATATTGATCTGTTCACCGGAACACAATAAAGCCACGGGTAATTGGGTTACCGCAAGTCGTTACCGGCGTGGGCTTGAATCTTTTAGTCATCAAGTTAGCCTGTGTCATGTTTCCCCTAGTGGGCCATCTTTTGCAGATGAGTCTTTAGCGGCTATGGTTGATCGTATTAAGCCTGATCTGTTGGTGTTGCTCCATGCCTACCGCCTTGGCAAGTTATGGTTGCAACAGCGGCAACAGATTAACTGCCCTGTCGTTGTTATGCTCAGTGGGACCGATGTCAACGAAGGCTTGCAGCAACCTGAACAAGCTGTGGTAATTGAAGAGGTGTTGTCGCAAGCTGATGGTTTGATGGCTCACAATGCGTTGATGATTGAATCGCTGCAGTGTCAATATCCTGAAGTCGCCGCTCGTCTCCACTATCTCCCTGCGGCCATCGAATTGGGTACGGGGGATTATCCGTTACGCCAGCAGATTGATTGTACGGATGACGCCGTGTTGTTCTTGTGCCCAGCAAGTATTCGGCCCGTGAAGGGTGTGATTCATCTGATTGAATTGTTTGATAGCTTGGTGCGACAACAGCAGGAGTGGCAGCAAAAATGGCAGCTTGTTTTTTGTGGCCCTGAACTCGATGATAGTTATAGTCAACACTTTCATCGCGCAGTAAATGAACGGCCTTGGGTTCATTATCTTGGTGTGATTCCGCCCGAGTCAATGGCGGCTGTGATGAAGCAAGCAGATGTTGTCGTCAATAATTCAAAGTCCGAAGGGCTACCCAATGCACTGATTGAAGCTTCAGTATTGGGTAAACCTATTTTAGCCAGTGATATTTTGGGAAATCGTCCCATTGTTGATCAGGGTGTGAACGGATTTTTGTATCAAGATCAGCAACAGTTTTGTCAGTTTTGTACTGAGTTGATTGTTAATCATCAACTGCGTGACACCTTGAGTCAACCCCGTGCGGATCGTTATCATATTGACTGCGAGAGTCGTGAGTTGGATCGAATTTGTCGTGAGGTGTATGACCGTGCTTGCAGATGATAATCATTAAAAGTGTATCAGTGAGTGGTGTGGATTAGGTATAATCATTTGCGTTGTTGAACGTACGACTTAATTGTGAAAAAGGAGATGTTGTGGCCGTTATCGATTGGACTCGACCTGAACTTATTTGGTTCTTAATTGGCTTGGTATTATTGTTGGCAGAATTTACAGCACCGGGTTTGGTAATTTTTTTCTTTGGTCTTGGTGCATGGTTCGTTGCCGCTACCTGTGCTTTTGTCCCTTTAGAGCTTAATGGCCAGTTGGGCTTGTTTTTACTGGTCTCTGTTCTCTCGCTATTGTTCTTTCGTAAACGCCTCCAGCAGATTTTTGGTGGTCGACGTGATGAAGTTGTTGCCGAGGATGAGGCCAGTCAATTTACTGGTCACCATGGCCGGTTAACCGAATCTGTTCGAGATGGTCAACGCGGTCGCATAGAGATCAATGGTACTAGTTGGCAGGTTGAGTCACAGGTGCCAATTGCTGCGGGTACCTTAGTTGAAGTGGTGGGTAAGAACAGTATTACCCTTAAAGTACGTTCTATAGATAAAGGGGAATCATAATGGATTTTGGCTCAATAATTTTAATTGGTGGTATTTTCTTTGCGTTGGCTGCATTTTCACGTTCGTTGAGAATTGTGCCTCAGCGTTCAGCGTTTATTGTTGAACGATTGGGTAAATATGCGGGAACTCTTGAGGCTGGGTTTCATATTCTTATCCCCTTTATTGATCGGGTGGCGTACAAACATTCGCTTAAAGAGTTGGCGATTGATGTCCCTTCGCAAACCTGTATTACACGCGATAACATCTCAGTAGAGGTGGATGGTATTCTTTATTTGCAGGTTGTTGATGCTAAGAAGGCTTCATACGGCATTACCAACTACCAGTTCGCTTCGATTCAATTAGCGCAAACAACCATGCGTAGTGTTATTGGTAAGATGGAGCTCGATCGTACCTTTGAAGAGCGCGACTCAATGAATGGTGCGATTGTCAGTGCTGTGGATACCGCCTCTGATCCGTGGGGGGTGAAGGTCACCCGTTACGAGGTTAAAAATATTGTGCCGCCGCAGTCGATCAAAGAATCGATGGAGAAACAGATGAAGGCCGAGCGGGAAAAAAGAGCCGTTATTGCCGAATCTGAAGGTGAGAAACAAGCCAAGATCAATCGCGCTGAGGGTGACCGTCAGCAGATGATTGAGCGCTCTGAGGGTGAAAAACAAAAGCGGATCAATGAAGCTGAAGGTCGCGCTGAAGAGATCATCAAGGTTGCCGATGCAACGGCTGCGGGGATCCGTACCATTGCCGAATCGATCAATCATCAAGGTGGAGCTGATGCGGTGAATTTACGTATCGCGGAACAGTATATCCAACAGTTCGGCAACCTTGCTAAAGAGGGTAATACCCTGATCATTCCAAGCAACTTGACTGATATTGCAGGGGTTGTTGCCACGGCAAAAACAGCCTTAGAACAAATGAGTAGTACGAAAAGCGTTTAGTTTGATTCTGTTTTAGTAACGTGAAAAAAAATATGTAACGTCGATGGCGTGTATCTTTTGTAAGGTACGCGCCATTTTTTTGTGGACATAGCCGCCTCCATTTAGTAAGTATGCATTTACTTACTAAATGGAGGCGGCTATGGGGCGACCTAACTTAAAGAAAAAAGTGATTGAAGAGGCAGCGATTGAGCTGTTTGCCACCAAAGGGCTAGCGCGTACCGTCATTCGCGATATTGCCCAAGCCGCTCAGGTTACTGAGGGGGCACTGTATCGTCATTATAAAAGCAAGGATGAACTTGCGTGGAGCCTGTTTCAACGAGAGATTGATCGTTTTACCGTTCCGTTTAGTGAATTGCTCCTTCAACCTGGCTCTGCGAGTCAGCTGCTTGAAGCAGCGGTTCAATTTATTTATGATTACTATCAACAACAGCCGATCCATTTCACATTTATTCTTCTCACTCAGCATGGTTTTCCCGATGCAAGCTTGCGCCAACAAACCAATCCGAACGATATCATTATACGCTTTATCTCTCAATTGCTCGATCAGCCGAATGATCAGCATGCTGTGCTGATGGCGGCCCTCGTTATGGGCTTGGTGATGCAACCTGTGGTGATGCATGGTAATGGACGTTTGACCACACACCCTGTCGATTGTGTGGCTGAAGTTACTGCGGCAGTGTGTCGTGTCCTCAACATTACAGATCTATTGCAAAGTGAAGGAGACGAACCATGTTAGCAAACCGTACTAAAGGGGAGTCATCTTTCTTGCTGTTAGTATTTTGGTTGATTTTCCCAGCTCTGGCAACATGGAGTTCTTTTACTCTGCAATGGTGGCCGCAGGTTCTTTATCCGCTGTCGAAAGTAGTCTTGGTTGTCGCACCGTTACTGTTTTGGTGTCGTAACGGCTGGTCGCTCTCAACCATTTTAAAACGAGCTGGAGTGGTGCGTAGCAATGGAATCATCGGCGTGGTCAGCGGAGCCGTGTTTGCTGGTATTATTTGGTTTGCTTGGCTCTTTTGTTTTCAGGGGCAATTGGAAGGTGGAAACATTGCGGCGAAACTTACATCGCTGAATCTGATAGAGCACTATTGGAGCGTGGCGATCTTTATGGCGCTGGCGAATAGTTTGCTTGAAGAGTGGTATTGGCGCGGTTTTGTTTATGATCAATTGGTGCAGCGTGCTCTTTCTCGTCCAGCGATTGTTGCCCTTGGCGGTGCCGGATTCGGCCTTCATCACTATTTTACCTTGATCGTCTATTTTCCTTTATCCGTCACTCTATTTTTTACATTTACAACCATGATTGCTGGTGGCGCATGGACTGTGATGCGCCTCAAAAGGGTATCGCTGGTTGATTGCTATGTTAGTCATATTGTCGCTGATTTTGCTTTGTTATGGATTGGTTGGCAGTTACTTGGAGGAACTCATGGGATTTGATCAACAGCTTGCCAGCCAGATCAAACAAGGGCGAAGTAAATTTATCGCCATGGCGGTCACTTATTTTTTAGGCGCATTCAACGATAATTTTTTTAAACAGGCTGCTTTACTGTTAGCAGTAAGTGCCGGGCTGAATCAACTTCAAGGCACAGCGACCATTTTGTTTGCGCTACCGTTTATCCTCTTTTCTGCTGGGGCAGGTTGGTTGGCAGATCGTTACAGCAAAAAGTACGTTGTGATTGGCGTAAAGTTGCTTGAACTGGTGGCGATGTTAATTGGTGCATGGGGGATGATTACCCTCAACTGGAATGGTATTTTAGCGATGGTGTTTATTATGGCACTCCAGTCAACGCTGTTTGGTCCAGCTATTAATGGTTCAATTCCTGAGTTGTATCCCTATGAATATGTAACGAAAGCCAATGCTCTACTCAAATTGGTGACAACGTTGGCTATTTTGATGGGGATCGCTTTTGCTGGTTTTGCCATCGATCAAGGCAATAGTGAAACCTTATATCAAGCAGGACGTACGCTGGTTGCTGGTGTCGTGATAACGGTATCAGCCATTGGTGTACTGTTTAGTTTTGGGGTGGTGAAACGTCCTGCACAAGGAACAACCGCACCTTTTCCGTGGTTTGGGCCACTCAATTCAGCCAAAGATTTGTATCACCTGCGTCAAGATAAACCGTTATTTCTAGCCTTACTCGGTGACGCCTTTTTCTATTTCATGGCCTCGTTGGTTGTTTTAATTATTAATACGTTGGGTATTCAACAACTCCACTACAGTTCCACCGTTACCAGCTTACTGATTGTGGCATTGATGGTCGGTATTTGTGTTGGATCATTTTTAGCGGCAAAATGGACCAGTGTTGATCGCTGGACCCATATTTTAGCCCCAGCGAGTTGCGGGTTAGGGCTCGGCTTAGTTCTCTGTGGTTTGACTCCGCAACTGCCAGAGGCATTTCAACTCCCTACACTCATTGTAGCTTTAGTGATTAGCGGTTGTTGTGGAGGCGTGTTTATTATTCCGCAATCGAGTTTTATTCAGGTTCGCCCCGCTGCGCATGAGCGTGGCAAGGTGATAGCGGTATCAAATTTTGGCGCATTTACGGGGATATTAATTTCAGGCCAGCTCTTTGCGTGGTTAGATTTAACGACCACACCTGCTGTAGCGATGTGTGTAGGTGGTGGCTTAACTCTTGGTGTGGCATTGGTCTTTAAGATGATCTTAAAAAAGGAGGCGTGGCGTGTTTAAATCAGCGATTGTTTTTATTGTCAACTGTCTGTTGCGCTTACGCTATCGCATCGAAATTAAGGGGCTAGATCCTATTCGTAAAAATGGGAGAGATGGCATTCTGTTTTTACCCAACCATCCTGCTCTCATTGATCCTGTCATTGTAAATTCGGTGCTGCAACGATCATTTCAGGTCCGGCCTTTGGTTACTGCCGGGCAAGTCAACCATCCTGTTTTACGCTACGTGATGGCTAAGGTTCGCGCCCTAATTATCCCCGATTTAAGCTACGTTGCAAACGGCAAAAATGGTGGCCACGATGTTGTTTATGATTCTCTCAATGAGATGTCACGGAGCTTAGAACATGGCGATAACCTGCTCGTCTATCCAGCTGGGCGGATTTACCGCACGGCAGAGGAATCGTTACGGGGCAGTAGTGCTGTGGAGCGTTTGGTCAAGTCAGCGCCTAACGCGCGGGTGGTGTTAGTGCGAACAACGGGGTTGTGGGGCAGTCAGTTTAGTCGTGCACGAGGCAATGCTCCCCATTTTTTTGCGGTGTTGTTGCGTATGCTGCCACTGTTGCTGGTGAATGGCTTGCTGTTTATGCCCAAACGTCGGGTAACGATTGAGCTCGTTGAAGCGATAGATCTCCCCCGTGATGGGAGTCGCCAGCAGATTAACCGTTATCTTGAATTATTTTACAATGAATCGGTTCAGCCTGCACAGCATATTCCTTATCGCTTTTGGCAGGGGTGTGCGGTTGAGAATCTTCCTGAGCCTGAACTGGTTACTTTCAGTGGCGATGCCAGCCATGTACCACTCGAAACACGTCGGTTGGTGGAAGATAAGCTGCGGCAGTTAAGTGGAATTACAACGTTAACGGATGAGCTGACGTTAGCGAATGATCTCGGTTTGGACAGTTTGGCGGTGATGGAACTTGTCGGTTGGTTAACGGCTGAATTTGGCGTGGATATTGACAACCTCGAAGCGTTGCAAGCGGTATCGGACTGCTTGTTGGCCGCTCGTGGTGAAGGCCTTGGTCATGCGGCAAAGCCGTTAAAGGCGGTTGCACCGGGCTGGTTTGCCGATGATTGTACCAAAGGCGATCTGTTGCAGTTTGACGAGGGGGTAAACCTTGCTGCGCTGATATTGCGTCAGGCGCGTGCAAATAAAAATCAGGTAATTGTCGCCGATCAAGGTGGGTGTAAAACGTGGCGGCAGCTGATGACGGGGGTGTTGGCGTTGCAGCCGACGATTAAAGCCATACCTGAAGAATCGGTAGCTATTATGTTGCCAGCCTCTGTTGCCGCCTGTTTGAGTTGGTTGACACTGGTACTGTGCGGCAAGAGGCCGGTGATGCTTAACTGGACCACTGGTGAGCGCAACATGGTTCATGCTTTGGCGCAAACAGGGGCCAAAACTGTATTAACCTCTTCGTTATTAATCGATAAATTGAAAGGGCGTGGCATTGAGCTAGATGGTGTTGGCGCAAACTGGCTGACTCTTGAGTCGATAGTGGGCAAGATGTCGCACTCAACGAAACTGATTGCAGCGTTAAAAGGACGTTTTTTTGCCACATTTCTGCGCGCCGATACTGCCCATGAAACGGCAGCGGTATTGTTTACCAGTGGTTCTGAGTCGCTACCCAAGTCGGTGGCACTCAGTCACGATAATATTTTAGCCAATATGCGCGACCTCGCAGCGGTGATCCCTTTGCAGCGTCAAGATCGTTTACTGGGAATGTTGCCGCCATTTCACTCGCTTGGTTTATCGGGCACGTTGGTGATGCCATTATGTCTTGGATTGAAAACCGTATATTACCCGAATCCTACCGATGGTGCCATATTAGCTCAACATGTTGAGAGTTATCGCGCCAGTGTGGTGATCGGAACGCCGACATTTCTTGCTGGGATGGCTGGCGCAGCGCAGGAAAAACAACTCACCTCGCTACGGATGATCTTTACCGGTGCAGAAAAATGTCCAGATTCCACCTACGCTCTTCTTGCCCAGCGTTGTCAACAGGCGACGGTATGTGAGGGCTATGGGGTGACCGAATGCTCGCCATTGATCAGTGTCAATCTTCCCCAGCAACCGATTCCGGGGACGATAGGCCATGTGATGCCATCGATGGATTATGTGCTCATCCATGCGGAAACAGGTCAACCTGTTGGTGATGGCGAGGTTGGTATTTTGCTGGTGCGTGGGCCGAATGTTTTTTCAGGTTATTTGGAGCAGGATGTCGATTCCCCCTTTGTCCAACATGATGGTTACGATTGGTATAATACCGGTGACTTAGTACGGGTAAACGAACATGGAGGACTCACGTTTTGCGGCCGTTTGAAACGGTTTGTGAAAATGGGGGGCGAAATGATCTCATTGCCAGCGATTGAAGCGGTGTTGTTGGAGGGGGTAGCGGCGCAGCTGGATGGTATGGTTCAGCACGATGGGCCGATGCTGGCAGTGAAAGCCGCCAACCCTGATAGCCAACCTGAACTCGTTTTGTTTAGTACCGTTGACGTGACACGCCAGCAGGTAAACAAGATGATCCGTGGCGCGGGACTTTCACCGCTACACAATATTCGTAAGGTGATTGCCATCGATTCGATCCCTGTACTCGGCACTGGAAAGACCGATTATCGTCAACTGCGTGAGCTGTTGCAACAGGGCGAGTCAGGTTAAATATTATTCTTCTGTCGATGTCACTCGATTACGGCCATTCTCCTTTGAACGGTAAAGAGCATCATCGGCAGCTTTAATTAAATCGAGGGCGCGCGTTTCATCGTTAGGGATAACGCTAGAGACGCCAAGGCTCAATGTGACATGGGGGACAACATCAGATCCGGCATGGTCAATTTTTAAATTTTCAACATTTTTACGGGCTTCTTCAGCAATAATACACGCTGATTCAAGTGTGGTGTTTGGCAGTAAGAAGATAAACTCCTCGCCGCCATAGCGTGCCGCGAGCCCCGTGGTGTCAGGGAGTGTATTATTGAGGCCTTGAGCCACGGCTACCAGACAATCATCACCCTCTTGGTGGCCGTAATGATCATTGTATTTTTTGAAAAAATCGATATCGCAGAGGATGATTGCAAGGGGTTGCTGTGCTGTGCTGAGTTGTTGCCATTGGCTGAGCAGTGTCTCGTCAAAAGTGCGTCGATTTGGAATTTGAGTCAGGCCATCGATCTTGGCGATCCGCTCAAGAGCGGTGTGGGCTTCAGCTAAATCACGCTCTGCTTGTTTCCGTTCGGTAATATCTTTATACTGTGCCAGTGTTCCTGGTGTTCCATCGAGGGTAACGAGGCGGGAGGTGGTCATAATATAGCTGACCTGTTCTCCGTCGCTATTGATAAGATCAATGTCCGTTTGCGTTGTTTTGCGGCTTGCGGTAGCGAGTTGACACTCTTTTTCTGTCAGGAGTTCTGAACACTCTAGACCGACGACCTGCTCGCGTGTTTTATCTAATAGGGTTAGCATTTGCCGGTTGACCCGAACAATAATACCATCAACGCGAATCACAATCATTGGGTCGACACAGACAGAGAATATTTGCTCTAATTCCATATCTGACATTTCAGATTTTAGGAGTTGTCCATTGACTCGACCGATGAAGTCTTCAAGGGCGGTTGCCATCTCCTCTAGTTCGAGACATTGAGGGCAGGAGATTTTCTCGCTGCTATCATCTTTGGTAGTGGTTGAGGCATGTTTGTTGTTCACGACACAAATCTCCTTGGTGATCATGGGATCTTGATTAATTAGAGTAAGTGCAACAACTGTTTAGCATATTATGAGAGAAAATGAAAAATGATTCAGTTTGATCGATTTTTTACAATTGCTTTAATTTAAATTTGAATTCAGAACTTTTTGTTATTTTAGGTTAGATGGTATAGTGATTTATTCGAAGAATAATGGGGAGTGATTGGAACGTTATGGTTAAGTTACTATTATATGTTCATGATTTTGAGATTAGGGAAATATATTTAAAGCTCGCTGCTGAGATTAATATTGAGTGCGAAGTGGTTCATTCTTTCGAGCAATTTTATAAGAATCGCAAAGGACAGCACTATAGTGGTCTTCTCGTTGATATTGTTAGCAGTATTCGTGCGAGTGCTTTTGATCGAGCTAAGCTCGCTGACCTTATGGAGGTCTATCCCTCTTTAAGATTACGTTGGGATCCTGTTGAAGAAAATATCCGCACCTATATGACAGGGGCTGGAACGGGGCAACGGATAACACTAAAGCAGTTTGTTGAGACATATTGCCAGACGTTTAAAGCTCGATCATTACGATTCAACGTTCGTAAAGAGCTTTGTTGTAATGTGCTGTGCTCCTCGTATGCCGATGTCGCAGATGAGCTTGTACTGAAGTCGGTAACGATCGATTTGTCCATTGGTGGATGTTTTCTGTTTTCGACTCAGCGACATTCCACTGGATCAATCCTGTGGTTACGTTTTATTGACCTTATCGATAATGCACCCATTCAGGTTGAAGTTCTTTGGGGGCGTGAATGGGGGAAAACGATGAGTTTACCGGGTGTTGGTGTCCGGTTTTTAACGATAAAGCCTGAGCAGCTTCAAGAGATTAAAGCGATGGTTGGTAATGGGCAGAGTGATTGAGCCGTTTGAATTGTGAAAGATATAAAGATGTGTAGTGATGTGAATATGGCTAAAGCAGTATTTTTAGATCGCGATGGAACGATTAATATCGAACGAGATTACTTGTTTCGTTGTCAAGATTTTGAATTTATTTCTGGTGTCCCTGAGGCGATTAAAAAATTAAATGATGCAGGTTTTGTTGTTGTTGTCGTCACTAATCAGTCCGGTGTCGCGCGTGGCTATTATTCGGAAGCTGATGTTAAGTTGTTGCATGATTTTGTTGAACAACAGTTAGCTTCGCAGGGTGCTCATGTTGACGGCTTCTATTATTGTCCTCATCATCCAGATAAAGGGAATGCCCCATATCGCAAGCTCTGTCGCTGCCGCAAAGGGGAACCCGGAATGTTGCTCGACGCTGCGCGAGATTTAAATATTGATTTGACTCAATCTTTTATTGTTGGTGATAAGTTGGCAGATGTCGAAGCGGGATTGGCGGTTGAAAGCACTCCTGTTTTGGTTCTGACAGGGCATGGCGAGCGTGAAAAAGAGAAAATACCCGCCGCGATTCAGGTGTGTGCGGATCTTTCGGCTGCGGTTGATGTCATTTGTGGTAATTAGTTTATTTTAAAATGTTTGTTGTCACTATGCCAAAGTCCACTTTGGTATTCATGATAATGATTATATGCGAGGTATAAAGATGGAGATCACCTGTTTTAAAGCGTACGATATTCGTGGCCGTTTACCCGATGAACTCAATGATGATATTGCTTACCGTGTTGGTCGAGCATATGCCGATTTTTTACAGCCAAAGCGGGTTGTTGTCGGCCGTGATGTTCGTTTAAGCAGTAGTGAACTCTGTCAATCACTGACTCGTGGTTTGCTTGACGCTGGTGTGGATGTGTACGACATCGGCTTGTGTGGCACCGAAGAGGTTTATTTTGCCACCTTTAGTGAGCAGATGGATGGTGGCATCATGGTGACCGCAAGTCACAACCCCCTCGACTATAATGGCTTGAAACTGGTGCGTGAACAATCCAAACCCATTAGTGCCGATACGGGGTTGCAGCAGATTCGCGCTCTTGCTGAGAAGGGTGATTTTAACTCGTCGCAGCAGATGGGGACTCAGCATACCCTCAATGTGCGTCCTGCTTATATTCAACATCTATTAAGCTATATCGATCCGAGTCAGCTTTCACCTGTTAAGCTGGTGGTTAACGCAGGTAATGGCTGCGCCGGGCCCGTTATTGATCTGTTGCAACAGGCGTTACCTGTCGAATTGATCCCGATCCACCATCAACCTGACGGCACCTTTCCGAATGGAATTCCTAATCCGTTGCTGCCTGAAAATCGGGCTGCAACCGCTGATGCCGTGATCGCTCACCAGGCGGTGGCGGGCATTGCGTGGGACGGTGATTTTGATCGCTGTTTTTTGTTTGATGAAAACGGCCGTTTCATTGAAGGCTATTACATTGTTGGTTTGTTGGCGGCGGCATTTTTGGCCAAGCATCCCGGCGGTAAAATTGTTCATGATCCTCGCTTAGTTTGGAACACTTTTGACGTTGTGCGACAGGCGGGTGGTGAAGCAGTTGAGAGCAAGTCGGGACATTCATTCATCAAAGAAACAATGCGCGAAGTTGATGCGGTGTATGGCGGCGAAATGAGTGCTCATCACTACTTCCGCGATTTTTCGTATTGTGACAGCGGCATGATTCCGTGGTTATTGGTGCTCGAACTCATGGCAACCCGTGGTAAGCCATTGTCGGCCTTGGTTGACGACATGATCGCAGCCTATCCATCCAGTGGTGAGATTAATCGTACTCTGGCCAATGCAACGGGGGCGATGGCAGCCTTAGAACAGCACTATGCTGACATTGCCGAATCCATTGATCATATTGATGGCCTCAGTATGTCCTTTACCTCGTGGCGCTTTAATTTGCGCAGTTCGAATACCGAACCTGTTGTCCGGTTAAATGTCGAATCACGCGGCGATAACCCTTTAATGGAAGAGAAAAC
>MAXR01000094.1:15370-17542 GCA_001751155.1 Desulfuromonadales bacterium C00003068
AATTTATGCTATCCTTGTCGTTTATCCGCATTAGCAATTAAGGGTGACTTATTACCCGTTTTTTCTGAAAAGGTGGTTACGTGACGCGCCCTCTCATTCTTGCATCTACAAGCCCATATCGTCAGCAATTGCTACAACAGTTGGGGCTTCCATTTACTGCCGTTGCACCGCTTGGTGAAGAATTTTTGGACCAGAGTGTCGCTCCCGAATTGCTGGTAAAGCACCTTGCGTTACAAAAGGCGAGCAGCTTACGCGATAGCTATGACGATGCGTTGATTCTTGGTTCCGATCAGGTGTTTGTCAACCCGCGCGGCACTATTATGGGCAAGCCGGGGTCGGCTGCTGGGGCCAGACGCCAATTGCAAGCGATGGCGGGGAAAACGCACTGCTTCTATACCGGAATTGCTCTGTATGATTGTCGGAGTAAACGCTCTTTGACTGAGTATGTCTCTTATTCTGTCACCCTGCGAGAGTTAACCGCTGAACAGATTGCCTACTACGTTGAACAGGAAAATCCGATCGATTGTGCCGGCTCATTTAAGATTGAAGGTTTGGGAATCAGCCTGATGGAAGAGATGGCTGGCGAAGATTATACCAGTTTGATCGGTTTACCTTTGATCCGTTTAACGCTGATGCTGCAGGATTTTGGTGTTGATGTCTTGTCTCCTGCTGGGTGTTTGTCACACGATACCCCCGTATAACTCATTACAATTATCCCCTTTTTTACCTTTGGATCACTACCATTATGCAACATGCAAACTTTGTTCATCTCCATTTACATAGTCAATATAGCCTGTTAGATGGCGCCATTAAAATTCCAGATCTGATCAATCGCGTTAAAGAGTATAAAATGCCCGCTGTTGCTGTGACCGATCACGGTAACATGTTTGGTGCCATGGAATTTTTTACCAAAGCCACTGCTGCAGGGGTTAAGCCGGTCCTTGGTTGTGAAGTTTATGTGGCTCCGGGGAAGCGGTTTGAAAAGAAAAATGCCAAGGGTTCTTCCGAAGCGTCCTACCATTTAGTCTTGTTGTGCCAAAATAAAATTGGCTATCGCAACCTGTGCTATTTGGTGTCGGCAGCATTTCGTGAGGGTTTCTATTATAAGCCGCGTATTGATTGGGATCTTCTCGAACAAT
This sequence comes from Desulfuromonadales bacterium C00003068, assembly GCA_001751155.1. Lineage (GTDB taxonomy): Bacteria > Desulfobacterota > Desulfuromonadia > Desulfuromonadales > Desulfuromonadaceae > Desulfuromonas. The sequence continues at coordinate 16,510 of MAXR01000094.1, forward strand.
ATAATGAGGGCCTCATTGCTATGAGTGCTTGCCTTGGTGGCGAGATTCCGACGCTGATTAATTTGGGCCGTACCGATGATGCCTCGGCTCGCGTGCAGCAGATGGCTGAGATTTTTGACGACGGCCGTTTCTATCTTGAATTACAAGAGAATGGCATTCCGAAACAAACCGTTGCCAACAATGGCCTGATTCAACTCAGCGGCGACTTAGATCTGCCCCTCGTTGCCACCAATGATTGCCATTATTTGACTCGCAAAGATGCCTACGCCCATGAGGTGTTGTTGTGTATTCAAACGGGTAAAACCATGGATGACGATAAGCGCATGCGTTTTGCAAACGATGGCTTTTATGTCCGTACCCCCGAAGAGATGTTTGAATTGTTTAGCCATGTTCCGCAAGCTCTGGATAATACAGTTAAAATTGCCGAACGATGCAATCTTGATTTTGATTTTAACACCTACCATTTTCCGCAGTATGAAAAGCCGAAGGATAAAACCCTTAACGATGTGTTAGAGGAGATGTCCTGGCAGGGTCTTGATGAACGTCTTGTGAAGATTCGGGAACTCAATCCTGACTTCAGTGCTGAGGACGAGAAGATCTACCGCACACGGCTAGAGCGCGAGCTTAAAACCGTCTTTGATATGGGATTTCCCGGTTATTTCATCATTGTTGCTGACTTCATCAACTGGGCAAAAGATAATGATATTCCTGTCGGCCCTGGTCGTGGTAGTGCCGCAGGTAGTCTTGTTGCTTTCTCGATGCGGATTACCGATATTGACCCCATCCCTTACGATCTTCTGTTTGAGCGTTTTCTCAACCCCGAGCGGATATCGATGCCTGATATCGACGTCGACTTCTGTATCTATGGTCGTGAAAAGGTGATCCAGTATGTTCAGGAAAAATATGGTAAGCCAAACGTGGCCCAAATTATCACCTTTGGAACCCTGGGGGCAAAAGGGTGTATTAAAGATGTCGGACGCGCGCTCAATATTCCGTATGGCGAAGTCGATAAATTATCTAAGTTAGTTCCAGC
>MAXR01000095.1 GCA_001751155.1 Desulfuromonadales bacterium C00003068
TTGTCCACCGCTAAGCATAGGTTTGACTCCTGCGGTATCGTGTACTCAATATTTGACGTCTTAGGCCCTAGTGGCGGACCTGCTAGGCGCTCAATCATTCGGATCGTCATCCGTTTATTCTTAGTTGCGGTCATATCCTTTCTCCTGAGAATAGTCATACCGTCAGATCGTAATCATAGCGATCAGTTGGTCGATCACCCACCCACGGTGACAGCCTTTATCTAAGCCAAGTAGTTTCAGCTTCAAGCAAGGTTGGCCCTAGGTTAGTTTTGGATCATAGAAAGAGGCAAATTCAACCTGATCTCAATCAAAAGAGCCGTTCACCTCAAATATTCCCATCCGGTAGTAGCTGACAAAATTGTTACTCCAGATGGCGAACAGCTCTTTACCTTCCTGTAGAGGGAACTCTTGATCGAATTCCAAGCTGAAATCAAAAACAATCTATATTGGAACCCAACCTGGGACCAACCTTGTATCGGTTTTTAGTTGGTCGATGAACAATGAAATTGACTTTTTCGAGTGAGTTTTGTTGATGGAGGAATTTTTTTGGATGAGAAAATAATGGAGAGTTTTTGCGTGAGCTTGAATCGTGGGGGGGATGCAGGAAGGTGAGCTGGAGAAGGATGTAACTAATTGAAGACAATAAAAAAGCCCTGCTAAAATTAATTAGCAGGGCTTCTATATTTTTGGCGTCCCCAAGGGGATTTGAACCCCTGTCGCCGCCGTGAAAGGGCGGTGTCCTGGGCCAAGCTAGACGATAGGGACTTAATTTTTAAAATGGTGAGCCGGGGGGGGATCGAACCCACGACCATCTGATTAAAAGTCAGATGCTCTACCAACTGAGCTACCGGCTCACAACGAAGAGAGTTATACGTGATGACCGATTTGAAGTCAATCCTTTTTTTGGATTAAAATGAAAAATCGTTTCATCGGTCTAAATTTCTCCGAATTTACCCTTCAAATGGGTTGCGAAGTTGAATCGTTTGATCGCGACGCGGCCCGACTGAAGCGAGAACAACAGGGCATTCAGTAATCTCTTCAATCTTTTTCAGATATTCCTTAACTTTGTCAGGAAACTGATCGTATTCCGTTACCGAGCAAATATCAGTTTTCCAGCCGTCAAATTCTTCGTATACAGGTTTGCACTCTTGCAGTATGGCTAAGTCATGTGGGAACTGCTCAATTAATTCACCACGATAAGAGTACGCAGTGCAGATTTTGATTGAATCAAGTTCGCTCAATACGTCTATTTTTGTGATCGCAAGACCGCTGAGGCCGTTGGTGCGTACGGCTTCGCGTAAAGCTACGGCATCAAACCAGCCCGTTCTACGTGGACGGCCTGTTGTTGCGCCGAATTCAGATCCCGCTTTTCTGAGCCTCTCACCCATTTCATCGTTGAGCTCAGTAGGGAAAGGGCCTTCGCCAACACGGGTAACGTAGGCTTTAGAGATGCCGATCACTTCGTTGATAAAGCGTGGACCAAACCCGGTGCCAATAGTGGCTCCACCGGCAACTGTTGATGACGAGGTGACGTAAGGGTAGGTGCCGTGGTCAATGTCTAGCAGGCTGCCTTGTGCGCCCTCAAACAAGATGTTTTGTCCGTTCTTGCGGCACTCATCAAGTAGTGCTGAGGTGTTGCCGATATGTTTTGCCAAGATTTTGCCATAGGCATTGTATTCATCAAGAATTTCTTGCTCTACAAGTGGCTCCTCTTTGAGGAAATTTTCGAGGAGAAAGTTTTTCTCAGGTAAAAATTCTTTTACTTTTTGTGCGAACACGTGTGGGTTAATCAGGTCTGAAAGACGGATGCCACGACGGCCCACTTTGTCTTCATAGGTTGGGCCAATGCCGCGACCTGTGGTGCCAATACGACGCTCACCAGGCTTGTTTTCACGAGCGATATCAATTTTTTTATGATAAGGCATGATAATGTGAACATTGCGATCGATGATAAGTTGAGAATCATCTTTCATGTAGCCTTTTTTCTTTAGCCCTTCGATCTCTTCAATGAAGACCTTTGGATCCACTACGACACCGTTACCGATGATGCATTTCTTGCCTTCGTGTAAAATTCCAGATGGAATTAAGTGTAGTACGGTTTTCTCGTTGCCAACAACAAGGGTGTGACCCGCATTGTTACCACCTTGGAAGCGTACTACCGCGTTAGCGTTTTCAGTATAGATATCAACAACTTTACCTTTACCTTCGTCGCCCCATTGAGCGCCGACAATTACAACGTTTGCCATGTGTGTTCTCCTAATCGTTTACAGAGTCGTGCTGCCATCAAGTAGTGAGGCTGTAAGGACCTGTGATGTGCTGTTATCGGAAAGTGATAACAGCTCCGTTTGCGTACCTGACTCTGAAACAGTCAATAAATAGCGATAGTTCATTTTAGATGCATAAGATTGGTTGCCTGTTGCACTGTATTCTGTGATGCAAGCTGAATTACCTTTTGAGCGTAGCATTTGAGCAAGTTGGTGAGTTGTTGGATCGTTGTCACGTTTTGAAACGATCAGTGCATCAACACCAGGTTGAACAACTTTACTTAACTGCTGTGGCATAGCAAAGAGCAAATTGAGTAAGTTGAAAGCAAAGCCAGTTGCTGGGGCGTCGTAGCCATATCCTTTAGTGAGATTGTCGTAACGACCACCGAGGCAGACAGCTTTTCCGAAACCGGTTAAAAATCCTTGGAAGGTGATCCCTGTATAGTAATCGAGACCACGAAGCTCACCTAGATCAAGAGTGATATGTTTGTCACTGTTATAGTTTTCGAGGATTTGTAGTGTTTTGTGTAGATTGTCTAGTGCCCGTTTGGAACGATCGTTGGTGACAACTTTTGCCGCACGATCTAAAACATCTTTGCCGCCAAATAATCGAGGTAGTGCCATGATCTCTTCGCAGTTAGCAGCGTCAACGGGGAGAGCTTCTAGTTGTTGCTTTAGACCTGAAGTGTCCTTGTGGAGGATGCTGTCATGCAGGCTTGTAACTTGAGCTGCTGATAAGTTTAGTGCATCCAATACACCGCGATAGAATTCAACTTGACCAATGTCAATAGTGTATTCTGGTGCGTCGAGGGTTTCAAGGCATTCCAGGGCAATGGCAATCATTTCAGCGTCAGCTTGAGGGCCAGATTGGCCAATTAGCTCAACGCCAGATTGAAATAATTCACGGTCTTTCCCTGCTTGTTGTTCTGTATGGCGTAAGACGCGGCATGAATAACTAAGGCGTTGAGGCAGCGGTGCATCGTGCATTCTGGTGGCAAATACTCGGGCAATTTGCGGAGTAATGTCAGATGGAAATGCGAGCAGGTTACCACTTTGGCGATCGTCAAAGCGAAGGGTGCTGTTTTTTAGATCATTGCCCAGCCCACGCTCTAACACGTGAAGAAACTCAAGTGACGGGGGCGACACCGGTTGAAAGCCCCACTGGTCGAACACCTGATGGAGTGTACTTTTTAGGTGCTCAATTTTTACTGCATTGATCGGTAAGAAGTCTTTGACTCCTTTGGGTATCATCGATTCAAGTGTTGTATTGTGATTCATGGATCTCTTTCTTGTCGGATCTTTAAGTCCCGCGATGGGTTAAATTTAAGAACTAATGAATATGAGCTATGTGTTCGTTCTCTTTAGTTGTGCTGACGTTCTGATGTCAGATTGCCACACGAACATAGTTATTGTGTTAGATCGTTTAGGAAAACTCTACCTGTACAGCGGATAGGATGTTTTCATTCTGACGTAACTGCTCCATGGTCTCACTGGGGATACGGTGGTCAACGGTTAACAGCGACATGGCTGTGCCGTTAATTTTTCCTCGTGATAGATTCATCATGGCAACATTGATATTCGATTCTGCCATCAAGGTTCCTAGTAAGGCAATAACGCCAGGACGGTCATGGTTTTTTACGACCAGAATTGTCCCTGACGGGATTGCTTCAACGGAGTATCCGTCAACACCCACAATTCGACATTCGCGGTTGTTAAACATCGCTCCACGCACAGATCGTTGGCCCTGTTTTCCTGAAACAACTAACTCTATCATGTTCGAGAACCCTTCGGCAACATTGCGCCGAATTTCGCTGACGTTAATCCCTCTTTCAAGGACGATATGTGGCGCATTAACGTAGTTAACTCTTGATCCAATAATGGGTGTTAGTAGCCCTTTTAGTATGGCAAGCGTTATTGGTTCGGTTGAATGACGCGTTAATTCACCCGAATATTCAATGGCAATATCGTCAAATGGTGTGTTGTCTAATTGTTGAGCTAGAAATGACCCCATTTTTTCGCCTAGTTCTAGGTAGGGTCGTAAGCTGTCAAGCAGGTCGGCATTAACTGATGGAACATTTAAGGCGTTGCGAACAATGCCTGTTGTGAGAAAATCGACAACTTGATGCGCCGCTTGAACTGTTACATTTTCCTGAGCATCTATTGTCGCTGCGCGAATATGGGGAGTGCAAATAACATTGTCCATTGTCAATAGTGGATTGCTGGGATGTGGTGGTTCTGTCGTAAATGTATCAAGAGCTGCGCCTGCAAGTGTCCCGTTGCGTAGCGCATTGATCATGTCAGGCTCGTTGATGAGGCCACCTAATGCACAATTGATCAATCGACATCCCGGTTTTAATTTCGCAAAGGTTTCAGCATTCAGCAACTCTTCAGTTTCGTTATTTAATGGCACATGCAGGGAGATGAAATCGGCACTGTGTAGCAGCGTGTCGAGGTTAACTTTGCTGGCGCCGAGTCGCTGTATGATCTCTTCGGAAAGGTATGGATCGTAGAGATTGACGTGCATATGAAGACCGCGAGCGTATTCAATAATTCGGCGACCAATTTTACCGCCACCAATAATGCCGAGAGTTTTACCGCTGATCTCTGAACCCATAAACTTTGTCGAGTTCCATTGGCCATCTCGTACTGAGAGATGTGCTTGAGGGATCATTCGAGCGATAGACATCATCATTGAAATGGCATGCTCAGCAATCGTCGTTGTGCTACCTGACGGAGTGTTTGTGACAACGATTCCGCATTGGTTTGCAGCGGTCATGTCGATATTTTCAACACCAATGCCAGCACGAGCGATTATCTTTAGTTTTGATCCTGCACGGAGTATCTGCCCTGTGATGGCGGTTCCTCCACGGACAAGTAGCGCATCAACATCTGTGATCTCGTCGATGAGTTCGTCTGCGGTGATTCCTGGTCGGTAGTCAACAGTTAGTGCTTCAGTGCTAGAGAGAACCTGTAAGCTTTCTGCTGAAAAATTGTCTGAAATTAGGACTCGCAATATAGTGCCCGCCGTTTGCAAAAAAAATGGATAGATTTCCATAATAAAAACATTAGCAGGCTGTCGGACTTAACGATCCGTAACGAGAAACAGCTGGATTGAGACCAGAATTTCGACCATTTGAGAGCGAATAGTACGCTTTTTTGTCGAAAATGGCCGGTAAGTATGGGCCAAGTCCCAGCGGATTCGCAGTAGGGTTCTGTTGCGTTCGACAGTCTGCTAGCAAACCTAGCAATAGGTGGTGGGCATGTCAAGATGAAAGCTGGTTTAGAGGGGGGGGTGTTGTTGCAGAAATAAAAAAAGCTCCACCGCTTTCACGATGGAGCTTGTTTTTTTTAACTGCGTAATTTACAGCTTAATTACGTTAGCTGCTTGAGGGCCTTTTTGGCCATCAGTGATTTCAAATTCTACGCGGTCACCTTCAGCGAGTGATTTGAAGCCGTCACCACCGATTGCTGAGAAATGAACGAATACATCAGGGCCACCGTCTTGCTCAATGAAACCAAAACCTTTTGCGTCATTGAACCACTTTACTGAACCTTGTGCCATTGTATCTTACTCCTTTAATTGCCGACTTTGTCGGTCTATATCTGGTGTTTTCAGCCGGAATTCTGTGGTGCGTTATCGAACCGTTAAATCAAAAGATTTCCGTACTAAACTCAAAACACAATGCACGCTAACATGCCTTTTGCGTGAATCGCAAGAAAAAAGTAGTTTTGTGTGGTTTGGTACCAGTTTTAAATAAAAAAGCGAGGAACATAATGCCCTCGCTTTTTTATCTAAAACTCATTTTCTGAAAGAATTAACCTTCAGTAATAGCGCCTACTGGGCAGCTATCTTCACAAGCGCCACAATCGGTGCAAGTGTCAGCGTCGATCACGTACTTATCAGCGCCTTCAGAGATTGCTTCTACGGGGCAAGAGTCTTCACATGCACCACAGCTAGTACAGTCATCACTAATTACGTAAGCCATTTTGTTTCTCCTTTGATTGAAATTGAACATGGGCTTTGTGGGCCCAACCTAAGCGAACTGAATTCAATATATAGAGTTTCTCTCACATGTCTAGGAAAAAAAATATGTAGTGAAACCGTGGATTCTTTTCTTTGTTTAATGGTAGATCGTCGGTTGCGTAAGCTTCTGTTTTTATATGCTTTATTCTCTTGTGTGATCATGTTGTTGACTGGTCTTTGATGTCAGGCGATCCTAATCCCGATTTGATAAACCAGCGTAGCGAGTGCAAAGGCGATGGTGGTATTGAAGATCAAGGCAAAGCAGGCCCACTTCCAACTCGACTCACGTGCCATAACGACAATGGTAACAAAGCACGGTGCATACAACAGGACGAATAATATCGCACTGATTGCTGCCGATTTACTCCACGTTGGGTCTTTGGCAATGCGCATTGCCAGACTCGTGGATTCACCCGCATCGCTATCACCAATTGAGTAGGCGGTTCCAAGTGTCGATACAATCACCTCTTTTGCCGCCACGCCACCAATTAAGGCAATGTTGGTGCGCCAATTAAATCCTGCCAGTTGACTAATGGGTTCAAGCATCACTCCCATTCTTCCTGCCGTGGAATTTTTCAGCGCTTCCATGCTTTGCTGTTGGCCCAGCTGCTCAAGCTGGGCTGTTACTGTTTGGTTGCGGTCAGGATCCGTGCTTTGGCTGAGTTGTTGTTCTAGAACCTCGCGCTGACTGTCAAACACGGCAACCTGATCTGCTGTTTGGCTTGGGAACGTCATGGCCACCCAAAGTAAGATTGAAATTGCCAGGATCACGGTTCCGGCTTTTTTGATGTATTCCCATGTGCGCTCCCAAGTGTGAATCATTACTCCTTGCACAGTTGGCCAGCGATAGGGCGGAAGTTCCATGACAAAGGGGGTCGATTCTCCCCTGATTAATGTTGAGCGCAGCAGCTTCGCAACAATGAGTGCCATGACCCATGCGGTTAAGGTGATGGAGAACATAATCAGAGGCCGGTGATCGGCAAAAAAAGCACCGATCAATAATAAAAATACTGGGATTTTTGCGCCACAGGGCATGAAAGGAGCGGTTAGGATTGTCGCTAGTTTTTCCCGTGGGCTGCGTAATGTTCGTGCTGCCATGACACCCGGTACCGCGCAGCCACCTGCAATACCACCTGAAATAATGAACGGCATAACAGAGCTACCATGGAGGCCAAAAATGCGAAAGACTTTATCCATCATGTAGGCCACTCGAGCCATGTAGCCAGAGTCTTCTAAGAAGGCGATCATGACAAACATAATCATGATAAGGGGCACAAAGCTGAGAACGCCGCCTACGCCATCGATAATGCCAGAAACAATCAGTGATTGTAGGTGGCCTTCGGGTATAATAGCTGTCGCGCTGTCAGCCATGAAACCAAAAATGGCTTCGAGTAATTGCATCGGATAGTCGCCAAGGGCGAAGGTGACTTGAAACATGGCATAGAGTAGAAACATCATTAAGCTCGGCCCTAAAACTTTATGCGTGAGGACCTTGTCAAGATTGTCGGTGATATCCAATCGGCTTTCTACGCTTGGCATGGTGATCACGCCCTTGCGTAGCAGTGAATGGATGAAGCCATAACGGTAGTCGGCAATGATCGCTTCTGGGAAGGAGTTGAGCGTTTTTTGGCAATGAACTTGTAGGTCGTCTGCAATCTTTATCAGTTGTTGTGATGTTTCTGCAGATTGTTCTCCTTGTTCGTGCAGATTTTCATCCCCTTCGAGATACTTTATAGCGACCCAGCGGGCAGGATAACGGTCAGTTAAAAATGCGTTGTCGGCTATAATTTGTTCCATCTTGTCCAGAGCAGGGTCAATGTCTGGGCCATACGAGAGCTTAAGTGGTTTCCATTTTCCTGCTCGGGCAGAAGATGTGTCGATGATTTGGTCAAGAAGTTGATCTTTCCCTTCGCCACTACGCGCAACAGTACTAATTGCAGGACAATCAAGAGCTTGCGAGAGCGCTGGAATGTCGATGGTAATCCCTTTGCTGCGGACATCATCCATCATATTAAGGGCTAAAATAACAGGGATGCCAAGTTCGAGGAATTGCACGGTGAGATACAGGTGACGCTCTAGCTTGGTTGCATCGACAACGTTAACAACAAGGCTCGGGCGTTCATCAACAAGTACTTGACGAGCGACGAGTTCCTCTTGGGTGTATGCTGTGAGAGAATAGCAGCCCGGAAGGTCAATAATGTTAAGTTTGTTGTCTTTGTATTGTACGCTACCCTCTTTACGCTCAACAGTAATTCCGGGGTAGTTGCCAACATGTTGGCGTGAGCCTGTTATGGTATTAAATAGAGTGGTTTTTCCCGCATTGGGGTTCCCGGCAAAAGCGATCATGTTGTCTGTCATTATTCGACCTCTTTTTTTTCAACATGGATGAAGTCAGCTTCATTGTTGCGCAGCGTCAACGTGAAACCTCGTAACCGCAGGGCAACAGGGTCTTTAAGGGGAGCACGACCGATTATTTCAATCTCAGTGCCGGGGACTAAGCCCATATCACGTAAGCGACGACCCATTTCACCAGCAGCACTAATTGAGGTGACAACCGCTTTATCGTAAACCTCAAGTTGACGTATGGAGCAGATCATGATTTTCTTTATCCCATCTTGATAGTGTTGTTTAATTGATTTTGAAAGTGTTTATCATTATAGGGTGGCTAACTATGTAGTCAAGGGGAATATCGTTAGAACTTTTATAATACCAGAGTGTTCTTTTCTGTTGATTCAGTGGAGTTGATATTATGAGTCGAAAGCGTTTGATTTTGTTACCAGGATTAGCGGCTGATGAGCGAATGTTTGCGCGTCTTGCTGAGCTTCCAGTTGAGCTAGTAACGCCTCGCTTGTTGATCCCTGAAAATGGTGAACATATGGTGTCGTATGCTCGCCGGCATGCTGAATGGTTAAATATTGGTGACAGCGATGTCGTAGGTGGTTGTTCGTTTGGCAGTATGGTTGCCAGTGAGATTTGTCGGCAACGGTCACCAAGAGCCTTGGTGTTATTGAGTGGTGCGTTATCACCTGATGCCCTTGTTTCATCATCGCATCAGCTGCACAAATTCGCTCGTTGTCTGCCGTTTCATCTTGTGCGACGCATTCTGATGAGTTCATTTTTTTTACACAAGGTGTTTGGCGAGGCTGAATTGGCGGATATTGAGCTGGGCAGAGAGATGATCGCTGAAACACCGCGTGAATTATTGCTTAGAGGAAGTACGTTAGCAACAGGCTATCGTTCCGATGGGTCGAT
>MAXR01000096.1 GCA_001751155.1 Desulfuromonadales bacterium C00003068
AATTATGTTAGGCGTGTGTTGATACGCTTTGTACGATAAAAGACGTTACGAATAGGCCACCCGTAGCCAGCGTAAGGTTTGATTTAGGAGTTGAAAGCCTGAAATCCCTGCACAGTAAGAGTTCGAGCTGTGTGACCCCCCTTAGAGCAGTCAACTCGTTACAATACAGAATATTTAATCTGTTGTGTAGTGTGAATTTGGTTTTTGTAAATCAAATGACTTGTTTGGGGGAGACGACCCTTCTTTATTGCTTTAACGCTACGTCGTCATCGACCAACTCTTTGATAGGGATGAGAAATGTTCTGAATCATTTGTTAAATTATGTGACTTTTGATAGAACCTGAACTCAGAGTAACGTTCTCATGGTGAAAGCTATTTACTCTGATTCAGGCAACTATTCTTGCTCGGTTTTTTTGGCAAATAAACGCGCAACAAGTATGACGACCTCATAGAGGCCGTATCTGGTCTCCCCCTGTGTCAGGATATGCGTTAGAATAGTGTATGTATGGCCAGATCAACAACTTTGGGGCATAAAGACCTCGGGCGGGACAAACATGGACCTCTCACTAGAAGCTTGAAGATCGGATAAGGAATGATGAGGCGGTCCCGCTCCCATTGCGGACAGAGGATGCCAGATATTGGTAACGATGTAACCCAAGGTTAGCCAAGTTGTGAGACTAACGCCATGTGTTGATATTGCAGGAGTAGTACGTCAAAAATAGGGTTATATGTTTAACTTGTTGATTTTACAGTGGCGATTGTTTTAGTTGACATCGATGATATAGAATGTCTCCAGAGGTTCTCTGGCTAAGCTATTTGCCCATGGCAATATGCATTGGAAACGCGGCGAAATCAGGTTGCGCCTGCGGGCGAGCCCATAAGTAACCCTGCGCCAGATCTGCACCAGCTCGAAGAAGAAACTCGTACTGTGCTGTGTTTTCTACCCCTTCTGCTACAACCCTGAGCTGTAATGCGTGGGCCATGGCAATGATTGCGTGGGTAATGGCTACGCTCTCTTCATTTTCAGGTAAATCATCGACAAAGCTTTTATCCAGCTTTAGCGTGTCAATCGGCAGTTGTTTCAGGTAGCTTAAAGATGAATAGCCAGTGCCAAAGTCATCAACTGCCAGCGATACGCCCAGTTCGCGCAACTGGTTCAACTTGTGTAGCACCTCATCATTGAGTTCCATGATCGAGGTTTCAGTGATTTCCAGACTGAGACTGTTTGCCTCTAGACCTGATTCTTTCAGAGCGGAGTGCACGGTTTCTACCAATTGACCACGTTTAATCTGTACCGCAGAAATATTGACAGCTATACGACCAGTATAAAGCTTCTGCTGTCTCCAGCGGGAGAGTTGGTTGCAGGCTTCCTTGATTACCCACTCGCCGATACTTAGTATTAAATTGCTTGTCTCAGCCAGTGGGATGAAGACGTCAGGTGGTACCATCCCACGCTGTGGATGGGTCCAGCGGATCAGTGCTTCAAGTGCGATCAGTTCACCTGTGGCTAACTCTACCTTGGGTTGGTAGTGCAGCTGTAGTTCATTTTTCTCCAGCGCCTTACGCAGATCGCGTTCCAGCGTTAACCGGGATATGGCCAGTTCGCTCATCTCCTCAGCATAAAAACAGTAGTGCTGACCTCCCGTTTTCTTGGCTCGATACATGGCGGTGTCGGCATTTTTTATCAGGCTGTCTACGTCGTCGTCACCATCAAGGTGTGTTGCTACCCCAACGCTGGTGGCGATACTGAGTTCGTGACCTTCTATAAGGAAAGGTTCATTGAACGACAACATCATCTTTTCCAGAACGGCTATTAAGTTGTCGGCGCAGTGTAATCCTTCCACTAACAGTAAAAATTCATCGCCACCAAAGCGGGCAACAGTATCGTCGCGGCGCAAGTTGTGCTGTAAGCGCAATGCCACCTGTTGCAGCAGGTGGTCGCCAGCAGCATGGCCGAGACTGTCATTAATATCCTTGAAACGATCAAGATCCAACATCACAACTGCCAACATCTCGCCATGACGATGCGCGCGTACCAGCGCCTGTTGCAAGCGGTCACGGTAAAGGGCAGCGTTAGCCAAGCCAGTAAGGTGATCATGGCTTGCCTGATGTTCAAGCTTGGCCTCAGCATCTTTACGCATGGTGATATCGGTGAGCACCCCGTTGAAAATAATTGTGCCATCTTCCTGGCGCGGATAGGCGCGACCATGTGTCCATTTCTCACCTTTAGCAGTGGCGAAGCGGAATTCTTCATCCCACACTGCTTTGTGGCGTATTGCCCGCATCGTGGCTTTAATGATGCGCTTTCTGTCTGTGGCTAGCATGGCACCAAGTAAAACATTTAGCGAAAAAATATCTGCGCTGGCATCGAGCCCGGCAAGGATCCGGATGCTCTCTGCCATATAACTGATTTCGTTACTACCGTCGCTTTTAGAGCTAAACTGGAAAATAGCTCCAGGCATACTGTTGGCAACATCTAAAAGCTGTTGCCGACTGTTGAGCAGGGCTTGTTCAGCGTGGTAACGCTCGGTTATATCTGAGGCCACAACCGTGGTGCCGATCATGTTATTGAACTCGTCGTAGACTGGATAAATTGTTCGATCAAGTATTTGGCCATTGTCTCTGAAGCGCATAGCATGGGCAGTTTTTCCATCCTGCATCACCTGCAATGATGGACAGTTTACACATGGCGTGGAGCAGTTCCAGAACAACTCATGGCAAAAGTGACCGATGTAATTGTCTGGATCTATCTGGTAAGTACTAATGCCCGCCGCATTCATGAGTTGGATGCGTAATTGGTTGTCAATCAGGATCAGGACATCGTTGAGACTATTGGTGACAACTTTGAAACGCCTCTTTTGCTGACGTAATTGTTGGCGTAAAGTATAGTCCACAGATATGTCACGCAGTGCCAGGACGGTTCCGATTTCAATGCCATCATCGTCGCGTAGCGAGGAGATGGAACCAGCGATTTGATATTCTTGATTGTTCGAGGTGATCAGGGTGGAGTGCTCGGGAAACTGAACCTGTTGTGTTTGAAGCATCGCCTGCTTTTCCAGACAGGGCAGTGGTGCTCGTGTGATGGTGTCGACGACAACAAAAAAGCTATCTAACCTCTGACCTACGTATTCCAGCGGTGCGCAGGATAATAGCTTTTCAGCTACAGGATTCAGGCCGATCAATAGCCCTCTTTTGTCTATCGCCAGAACTGCGTCAGTTATTGAATTCAGTACGGTGCGTAAGCGTGCTTCACCAGCGCGCAGTTCGCGAGTGGTGCGTGCCTGCTGTTTTTTGCTGATGGCCAGACTAAGGCTGAGGATTGATAATAGTAGAAAAATAGAGATTGCCAGCCATGATTCACGCTTGTGCATTGTGTAAAAAGAGTGAGGTTGGAATAGCTGTGTTGTTTCCTTTGGCAGCCAGTGCAGGGGGATGTCGAAGCGTTGTAAGGCGCGGCTATCAACAATGAAGCGGCCAGAGAGATGGCGTTGAATGGGTATTTCGTTTGCAGACCGCCCTTGTAATATTTGCCGACATAAACCTGCCGCCAATTTGCCTTGCTCAGGGGCACTTATCACGCTACCGCCAAGGATGCCAGTGCCGAGATAAAAATCCCACAACCCATACATGGGTGCTTTTGCAGCTGTGGATAATTGCTGCCCTTGCTCCGCAAAGCTCAGATAGTGGCCGTCGGCATCATGGGTGAATGATAGCAGTAGTACTCCATCATTTCTTGGATTGAGTTCTGCTAAGCGGCCAAGTAAGTCGTTGCTTGCCAAGCCGTGCCACCAATCTATCTTAAGTGTTTCGTTGAGTAATTTAAATTGCTGGCGACAGGTTTCCAGATTGGCACGTGAGGTCTCGCTTAAATCGGAAACCACTATTAGGCGCTTCAGCTCAGGTTGGAGTTTTTGCATCAGACGAACAGTTTCCAACGGGGCAATCTCTTCCTTCACTCCGGTAACCTGAGGGCGCAATGAGTCTATCATTGGCGGCTGGAAGAAATTTATGCCACAGAAGATTACTGGCACCTGCGGAAATAGCTGTTCACGTTCGCTGTTGATGAACTGCAGGGCATTATTGTCGCTGACTATGATGGCAGCAAAGTTAGCTGAGGTATATTTTTGTGCCAGATAGTCACGCATTGGCGACCATACATCACTCAGCGGTCGGCGTTTGCTGTCGAGGTACTCAACTGATAGTTCTACTGGATAATCAGCGAGTTCCTGTTGTACCGCACGGGTTATGTTGTCGGTCCAAGACAGACCCTGATGATATGAATTGAGGAGTAAAATTTGTGGTTTGGTTGTCGTTGCGCAGGCTGTCGCTGCCCAGCCGTATATGGAACCAATAAGTATAAGTACTAAATAATATTGGCGAACGGGATGTTTCACAATATAACCCTTTTATTGTAGTTTTTATTAGTCGTGTGTTGGCTACAGCTCAGTGTTTCAATAGGGAAAGTCTAACGTGTTTTTCACTTATGTGCAGCATGTATTTTATCACAATAAAACATTATTTTATACCAGCAATGCCCAGTTAGGTA
>MAXR01000097.1:0-191 GCA_001751155.1 Desulfuromonadales bacterium C00003068
CTATATGCCCCTATATCTTTTATTTCTGTCATTTTGTAAATAAAGTCGTCCCCGTTCTTCTGCTTCCAACTCACTAAACATCTTATCCGTTATGTATATCTTAAAACGCTCCTTTACGGTAAGTCCTTTTTCACCATTGCTCTTAGCTTTCCATATCATTATGTCCGCAAGTTTGCAATCACCAATCATAT
>MAXR01000097.1:222-836 GCA_001751155.1 Desulfuromonadales bacterium C00003068
ATCGTCTGTAGCGTCTCTTCCTTCTTGTACGCATGCTACTACTTCAAACAACTTTTCTATGTCCACTTCTATTTTACGTCCCATTTTTTTACCCTTACTCTACTCGTTTTAATTCATCGTAGCACTCTTGACATATATCGGTATGCCCTGAATGGGGAATGCACCTCATTTGACGCATTGTATCACAGCCAAGTTTACGACACACGCCCTGAACAGTGTTTCTGCCTATTCGTTCTACCAAGAATTCATCCTTTGAGTTCATGTTTTCTCTTAGACTATCTGCTCTTTCGCGAATTTGCTGTACTTCCCTTTAAGTGCCTTAAGTGTCTCCAGCATAGGCTCTATCAATTCTCTGCGTTCATATTCACTCATAAATGTGTCACATGCTACACCTGCGTCAAACGCCTTTATGCTGTAATATATGCGTTCTAATTCCGCCTCTGCACTTTTACATGTATTATAATTGTCTAAGTCCTTTATTTGTTCTATCATGTTTCGTTCCTAAGTGCGCTTTTACGTATACATACTCATGGGACAGAGGGGACTTGAACCCCTGACCGCTTACCACAAAAAGGTGCACTGTCTTGTGACGATACAGTGCCCTATAGTGCTCT
>MAXR01000097.1:855-2122 GCA_001751155.1 Desulfuromonadales bacterium C00003068
GATATGCAAAGATACGCACTTTTGTTATACAAACAATACATAGAACTTACGTACTTATATAGACATAAACGTATAGAAATGGATGGTATAGTACTATTAGTACGTTAAGGCGCGAACGCATCCGAAGTGATTGCGATGTCCGCTATCGGGATCGCGTGTGACGGTCTCGGTGCACTTAACGATAAATGGGTGTACGCACCTGAACACGCATCTACTATGTCATCATTGACGCCTTCGGGGAACGCGGTGAGTTCGGTTAGTAAATCGTTGTTCCAGTCTGCGCTTAATATCGTGACTAAGTTGTTTGATGCTGCACTGCTAAACGGTTTCGCACGTGTTACTTTTGAGCCTGTACTTGGCACACCACGAAAATCATAGCCTTTTAGTTTTAATGCGTAATCCGCGATTACTTTTTTGCCTGCGTCTGCCGGCTCTTGCTCCATACGGATTGCTACGTTCGAGCTATCTAATTTCGCTGTTTGTAGCACCAATTTCTCAACGTCACCCGGTATCTCTTGCACACGTATAATGTTCTCTATACAGTACATGCCACCTNNNNGTGTCCCAGTATCTAACACGTGCATATTGTGAGTATGGTACAGCGTCTTGTACTTTAAACCAGTACCGTTTGAACATGTTACCTTCTAATGCTATGTCCCAGTTACCGTGCCTGAGTTGTTCTCGTGTCACTGGGTCCAGCTCGTTTAAAGATTCTTCATATGCTTCTTGGTCCACGTGTGGATTGTCTTCTAAGTACGCTGGTATAAAGAAACGATTGCGTGTTAATAACTCTGCACGTGTAGGTGTTATAAATCGTGCCTTCNNAACTCCGCACGTGTAGGTGTTATAAATCGTGCCTTCACCCATTCGTGCCCTATATCGCCAGGGTTTGAAGCGGCGCGCATACGTAACGGTATCTCAGAACCCTCTAACCGTGTTAAACGCGAGAATAAATATGTGTATTGTGATTCTGTGAACTGTGAGAGCTCGTCAAAGCCTATGTATTGATACGCCGCTGACTGATACCTATATTTATCGCGTTCCGTATCTAAGTACCCAAAAGCGAGTGTTGCACCTGAAGGGAACCGCCACCGTTTATCTTGTGCTTCCCATTTCGCGTTTGTGTTTGATAGCCATTGCTCCGCACGATCCATAATCGCGTCTTCTAATCCTAACTGTTTGAATGTACGTCTGAATAGTAACGCGGCATAATCCTGCTCTGTAACGTATTGTAACGCACCCATAAGTAGGGCGTCTGACTTACCAC
>MAXR01000098.1:0-4251 GCA_001751155.1 Desulfuromonadales bacterium C00003068
ATTGTAGATGACGTTTTAGAGATTCGCTCGGCACCCGTGCCGACAACCGTTGCTGTAACAGATCCACCGATTCAACCAACTGTTGCTGTTGCGCTTTTTCACGATCCAAGCGAGTTTTACCCTGTTGGATGGCCTGTTTTTGGTTCCAGCTAACCCCAGCCATCACCACTAATATGAGACAAAATGTTACAGCGATAATAAGTAACCACGGTATCTCGCGTTGCGGTTTAAATTGGTCTTGATAGAGATTGATTTGCTGCATGATCAACTCCAATCACTGCGTAATGCAGCGCCAATGGCAGCAAGGCAGCGCGACTGCTGAGCCGTGACGACAGAACTATTGCCAAGCCAACTGCCTAAATCAAGCTGTTGAACATCGGGAGTTAAATAGCTATCGAGATAAGACTGTAACCCCGGCACAGGATCGGTAAGTGGGGCCAACAGGACAGCGGAGACAGGTTGGCGCGAGACACTACTTTCATAATAATCTAGCGAACGTTGAATCTCTAGCACGACGCTATCGAGGATATTTTGCTGGGCCTGCGAGATCTCAACGCCATCGACATCTTCCACATCAGCAGCGGTCACCAGCTCTTGAACGCCGAGATTGATCCGCCGTGCCATACACAGTTCACCATTACGAACAATGGTTACCAGACCGCTATCACGCCACAAGCTCAATAAAGCAACTCCGCGTTCCGACTCAAACGAACGATCTAAAACATTACGCAGGGCCAGCTCGGGGATATCAATCACCTTGACAGCCAAATTGGCCTGTTGCATGACATCGACCACATAGCGGATATTCTCTTGCGCAGCAGCGACGGCAAAGTTCATCGGACCACCAGCCGAACCCACAGCGGAAAATAGCTCGATGACGGCCTGTTCTGCTGGAAAATCGAGAAGATCTTTGACCTGCCAGCGCACCGCATCGCGCAGTTCAGCTTCGGGAACATCGGGTTGATCAATTTGTATTAGGTTATAGGTCCCACGAGCCAGGACAGCACAACAAGGGGTGTTCTGTAATTGGTGGCGCTGCACCAGTTCAGCCAGCACCTCGGCATGACCGCTAGCACCACAGTCAACGCTTTCGGCGACCCGCAACGTAACATCACCTTCAGCGGAGGTGTCAAGCTGGACCAAAGCAAGACCATCCGAAAAAAAAGTCAGACCGACGACCCCGTTACGGGTTGAACTCTTTCGTTTAAAAAATGTCAGTTTTGCCTCCTGCTGATCATCAAACAACAAAAATTAAGCGGCACCCAATAATCACCTAATTGCTAATGAGACTTAGTGACCATTCAAACAAAAATCATAAACATTTACAACCACATTAACCAACTTTCAGTCTAATAAGTCCTTAATTCCGCTAAAAAAGTGGTTCGCCAGCGCCTCTTGCTCTAATGGACTCGCCTCAGCAGCCAACTCACCCTCTTTTTCGAGCAGTTCATCTGGAATTTCGAGCAGAAAGCGACTGGGATCTTTCGGCTGCAATCGACCATATTTTTTCCGCCGCGCAGCGCCCAACAGCACTAACTTTTGTCGCGCCCGCGTCATACCGACATAACACAAGCGACGCTCTTCAGCGATGTCACCGCCCTCGTCGACAATCTTATTATGAGGTAAAAAACCCTCCTCCATGCCGACTAAAAATACACACGGGAACTCCAGCCCTTTGCTCGAATGCAGGCTCATCATCACTACGGCATCCTGTTTCAGCTTTTCCTCTTTACTACCCCGGGCAGGCTCATCTCGATCGAGCAGTGAAACCTTTTCCAAAAAACCACCAAGGGTTGGCACCGGTTCGCGTTCGACATAGGTGGAGAGGGAGTTAATCACCTCATGGAGGTTTTCAACCCGCCGGCGCGCCTTAACAGGGTCATCGGCCTGACGAAACAGCTCCTCTTCGAGCTTCAGCTCACGAAACAGATCCTGGACAATCGCCACCATCTGCTGAGGTTGACGAAATTCGCGCTGATAGCGCTCAAGCAACAGCACAAATGCTTCGATAGAGGCGATGGCTTTGTCGCCCAACTCAGGGATATGACGTGCTTGTTGCAGGATCTCCCATAACGGTTGATCCTGCTCGATGGACGATTGGATAATCTTTTCGGCACTGGTTTCGCCAATCCCCCGTTTCGGATAATTGAGAATACGCAGCAAATTGACTTCGTCGTGTGGATTAGCCAACACCTTTAAATATCCTAAGGCATCCTTGACCTCCTTGCGGTCAAAGAATTGCTGGCCACCGATGATGACATAGGGGATATTTTCATAGCGTAATTGCTCTTCGAAAGCGCGCGACTGGCCATTGGTACGGTAGAGAATGGCAAAATCACGATATTCTAACTTGCGACTAAAACGTTCTTTATGGATCGTTTCAACGACCGCCATCGCCTCATCTTCACCATCATCGCAGCAGCGATAATGAACCGGATCACCCTCTTCGCCAGCGGTCCACAGTCGCTTGCCGTGACGTTCAGTATTGTGCAGAATCAGGGCATTGGCGGCGGCAAGAATACTCCCCGTTGAGCGATAGTTCTGCTCAAGCTTAATCACCTTTGAATCGGCCTTGTCTTTGCCAAAATCAAGAATATTACCGGGTTCAGCACCGCGCCAACCGTAAATTGACTGGTCATCATCACCCACCACGCAGAGGTTGTGATGATATGAACTGAGAAAATGGAGCATTGTCGACTGCACCACATTGGTGTCCTGATATTCATCAACCATAATGTAACGGAAGCGCTGACGGTATTGATCAAGGACAGGCGGGAAGTCATTAAACAACTGGATTGTTAGTTGCAGGATATCATCAAAATCAATGGCATTGCAGGCCTTGAGCATCCGCTGATAGCGGGGATAGGTGTGCGCGGCAATCAGGTCGTAATCATCATGTGGATTGGCCTGATAGTTTTCCGCCGTAACCAGACGATTCTTTGCCTGCGAGATCAGCCACAGCACACGGTCAGGATCAACCTTTGTCCCCTCAATGTGATTGCCCTGAACGAGATCGCGAACAAGACGCAATTGATCCGAAGCGGAATAGATTGAAAAGTTTTTCTTATAGCCAAGGCGTTGAATCTCTTCACGTAAAATCCGCACACCAAGCGAGTGAAAAGTCGCAACTATTAACCCTTTGGCTTTTTTACGCCCCACCTCTTCAATAACGCGGTCACGCATCTCCTTCGCCGCTTTGTTGGTAAAGGTAAGGGCGACAATTTCCGTGGCACTAACAGTGCGTAACAAGTGGGCAATACGGCTGGTAATGACGCGCGTTTTACCTGACCCCGCCCCAGCCAACACTAGCAGCGAGCCCTCAGTATGTAATACCGCTTCACGTTGCGGCTCATTTAATAGTGATAGATCCATTAATTTTTCCATTCAAGCAAGAACACTCAGCACAAGAGCACGTTATCGAACCCGTGGAAATACTTGTCTTGATTTTAATGATAAAGGTCGTGTATGGTATCCGCCATGTCACGATATTTCATTATAGTAGTTAGTATTTTATGGGCATCAATGGTCTTTATTTCATGGGACGGCGTTGCTGAAACAGCAACAGCACAAACACTCCAAGACGTAGAAATCACCATCCACTAGAATCTTCTTTAAGCAGCATCTCAGCGTATGGGGTGGTGTACCCTGAGCACCTTCAGCCCCGATTAACGACACACCATCCACCAGCAACCCTCTAGGCACAACCTTTCAGCAGTTAAAAACGGCAGTAACTTCCCTGCACCGTTCCCCTTTTAGCCATTTCATCTTCAATTGCATTGAGTACTTCCCATTTTTTTAGCGACCAGCGTGGGGCCAATAAGATATCGCGGGGGCCATCACCCGTTAAGCGTTGAATTAACGTATCAGGGTGTATTCGTTCTAAAAAATCGACCGCCAATTGCACATAAGCTTCGCGTGAAAGAATTTCGAATTCTCCCCGTTGGTAACGTTCGCCCAAAGCGGTATCTTGTAAAACATGGAGCAGATGAATTTTAATTCCATCCACCTTTAAACGCGCCATCTCATCGGCGGTGGCCAACATCTCTTCGTGGCTCTCTCCCGGCACGCCTAAAATAACATGCGCACACACACGTATGTCACGCTCCTTGGCCGCCGCATAAGCACTGAGGAAGCTCGCGTAATCATGGCCTCGGTTAAGATAATTGAGAGTTTTATCATGACAACTTTGAACGCCAATCTCCAACCACAGATCGGTATTTTGGTGGTATTCATGCAGCAGATCAAGAACGT
>MAXR01000098.1:4326-7879 GCA_001751155.1 Desulfuromonadales bacterium C00003068
TACTTGGCTTTATATTTGCGAATCATCACCTCTTTCCCATGTTCCACCTGTCCTGTCACGGATAGGCGACGAGCTATCGCGAACGACCCTGAACCATTAGGTTCACAGAACAGACAGCCTGGGCTAGTTCGCGACGTGCCACGATTAGGGCATGAAAAGCCCGCATCAATCGAGATTTTATGGACACGACCGCCAAAGCGTTGCTTAAGATATTGCGAATAAACGAGATAGGGTTTTTGCATGGCGTGACTATGACATTGCACAGCTGGTGGTGCAAGGGATAAGCACTAAAAATAATTGCATAGCACAATTAACTTTCAAGCGTTTCTAAGTGATTCAAATATTCTTGCCATTCACTCGGCAACAGATCTTGTTTTTTACTATTACAGGCCTTACAGGCAGGGACACAATTCCCTTTAGCTGTCTTACCGCCACGCACCAGTGGCACAACATGGTCGAGGGTTAACTCTTTGGCTGCAAACGTTCCAGCACAATAGTGACACGCGCCCAAGGCAATGCGGTTTTTCCACCAGCCACTCTTACGTAACTCACGTGCCTTGGCACGTTCCTTACGCAACACCTGTTCAGGGACATCCACATACATCATCAATTATTCTCCATATTTGGCACAAAAAGGGACCCATCACAGCGCAAAAACGATCAACCGCCCCTTGCAGATTATCGAAAATTATGCCAAAGATAACACGTTAAACCTTAATATGGTATCGGCGACATTCTGGCAGACGATCAAGGCCGTCGGAAGCTGCGACATATCAGCAGGCTACTAATTGCGCGCACGATATTGTAACTATTTTGGAGTACCGCACACTTTATGAAAATACTTATCGTTGGAGCAGGACAAGTTGGTTTTTTCCTGTGTGAGCGGCTATCTCAAGAGGGTCACGAAGTCACCCTTATTGATCGAGATGAAACCCACCTGCGCAAAGCTCAGGATCGCCTCAATGTTATGGGTCTTGCTGGCAATGGTGCCAGTGCCGAAATTTTAGAGCAAGCAGATATCAAGAACACTGACATCTTTATCGCTGTCACTAACATGGATGAAGTTAACATCCTCGCCTGCCTTCTTGCGCGCGAATACGATGTTGAAACACGTATCGCCCGAGTCAAAAGCATTGAGTACCGAAGTCACGGTGCCATCCTCTCTAAAGAAAAACTTGGCATTGATCTGCTCATCAATCCAGACGATGAGGTTGCCGATGAGATGGTTAAAATCTCCTGTCGCAGTGGTGCGTTTGATGTTGCAGAATTTGTTGAGGGGAAAATCCAGTTTCTCGGCTACCGCATTGACAGTGAAAGTCCGCTGTGCGGCATGACCTTACGCGAGCTTGGCGAACTGCGCGGCATGTACCAATTTGTGGTTACCGCAATCACTCGCAATGATACGACCATTATCCCCCGTGGTGAAGACCGCATTGAAAACGGTGACAGCATCTTCCTGTTTGCCCACAAAAAAGACCTTGCCTCAATCCAATATTTATTGCGGCCGAAAGAAAAGAAAAAAAAGATGCCGCGCGTCTTTATTCTTGGTGGCAGTAAAATCGGGGTGCGCATTGCGACACAACTAGAGAATCAACATTTTGATGTCCGCCTCGTTGACCGCGATGAACAACGCTGCCGCAAAGTTTCGGCTAAACTAAAAAAAACGATGGTGATCAATGTCGAAGGGACAGATATTCATGCCTTAGTTGAAGAGGGGATCAGCAACGCCGACGTCTTTATCTCGGTAACCGAGAAGGATGAGACCAATATCCTCTGTGCGCTATTAGCGAAACAGCACGGCGCGAGTCGGACGCTGGCACTGATCAACAAACCAGAGTTGCTCAACCTTGCTCCGTCGCTTGGTATTGATGCCTGCGTTTCGCCACGCTTATCCGCAGCAGGGGCTATTCTTAAATATGTCCGCCGCGGTGGCGTCATCTCGCTAGCAACCATTGAGGGCAGCAATTCCGAGGCGCTTGAATTTGAAGTACAACAAGACAGTGAAACCATCGGCACTCCCCTCAAGGAGCTCAATTTCCCCAATGGAGCAATCATTGGTGTCATTGTCCATGGCTCAAGCTACGAAATTGCCACGGGTGATTCAATTCTAGCCGCAGGAGACCGGGTGGTTGTTTTTGCCTTGCCAGACTCCTTAAGCAAAATTGAAAAGTTTTTCGAATAGATGAAAATTACCTTTATTCTCCATATTCTCGGCGCACTGCTGGTATGCCTATCGCTGGCCCTGCTCACGCCACTGCCATTTGCGTTTTACGAGCATCAGGGTACGGTCACCGCCTTCACCCTGTCATCAGCGATCTGCCTGATCACCGGCTTAACGCTAATAAAAATATTTAAAAACAAGAAGGAACTTTCGGTGCGCGAAGGGTTTGCCGTCGTCACCTTTGGCTGGCTAACCTTTGCCGTTTTCGGCGCACTGCCCTATCTTCTTTCTGGTGCCATTGGCTCCCCCCTTGATGCCATATTTGAAACCATGAGTGGCTTCACCACTACCGGATCAACCATTCTCACCGACATCGAAAGTCTGCCACGCAGCATCCTCTTTTGGCGGTCACTGACCCACTGGCTTGGTGGCATGGGGATCATCGTCCTATCGTTGGCCATCCTGCCAATGCTTGGCGTTGGTGGTATGCAGCTATTTAAAGCTGAAGTTCCTGGACCAACGGCCGACCGACTTAAACCGCGCATTCAAGATACCGCCAAGTTACTCTGGGGGGTCTATGTAATTTTTACCGCCCTCGAAACATTGCTATTAATGGCTGGCAACATGTCATTCTATGATGCCATCTGTCACTCCTTTGCCACCTTGGCCACAGGTGGATTTTCAACCCGTAACGCCTCGATTGCCGCCTACGACAGCGCCTACATTGACTGGGTGATCACCCTGTTTATGTTTTTAGCGGGTGTCAACTTTTCGCTCCACTACTACGCCCTAAAAGGGCGCATTGGCGAATATTTTCGCAACGAAGAGTTTCGCTTCTACCTCCTTATCAGCTGTAGTGCTGTGGCTATTTTGATGTGGATGAACCAAGGGACTGTTTACGATTCTGTCGTCGACAACCTACGCTACAGCGCCTTTCAGACGGCATCGATCTTAACAACCACAGGATTTGCTACGGCCGACTTTGAACTATGGCCTGTTTTAACCCAATATATTTTATTGTTTTTGATGTTTATTGGTGGTTGTGCGGGATCAACAGGTGGCGGCATGAAAGTGGCGCGTATTTTATTGCTCTTTAAGCACGGCATCGTCCAACTTTACCACCTCATCCACCCTCGGGCGGTACGCTTAGTTAAGCTCGGCAACAACCCCGTCGACCAAGAGGTGATGCAATCGATCCTTGGCTTCTTTGCACTCTTTGTGGCGGTCTTTGTTTCCGCATCATTTCTGATGGCTGCCAGCGGTATGGATCTCGTTTCAGGTGCAGCGGCTGTTATTGCAACACTCGGCAACATCGGCCCAGGTCTCGGCAGTGTCGGCCCCGTTGATAACTTTGCTCATGTTTCAGCCTTTGGCAAAAGCGTTCTTATTTTC
>MAXR01000099.1 GCA_001751155.1 Desulfuromonadales bacterium C00003068
ACCAAGATGGATGATGCTTATTTGCGCGAACGTGCCACAGATACGCTTGATATTGGTCGCCGCCTACTCAGTAATATTACTGGCGAAAAAAATAAAACAATTCAAATTAAACGACCCGGTATTCTCTTTGCCCGTGAAGTCCTGCCATCCGATATGGCCATTCTTGACCACGAGAATCTGCTCGGTATTGTCACCGAGGCGGGTGAACAAAATTCCCACGCTGTTATCATGGCAAAGTCACTTGGTATCCCAGCATTAGTCGCGGTGAAAGGTGCCTTAAAGTCCGTCAAACACGACAGTCACGTTATCTTGGATGCCAATTCGGGATGTTTATTCATCAATCCGGCTGAAGCCATTATCGATGAATACCGTCGGCTAGAAGATGACAGCAGTAAAGAAGTTCACCGATTAGATAAGTATCGTCGCCGACCAGCAGTTTCTAAAGATGGAGTTCCAGTAACATTGCGCGCCAACATCGGACTATTAAGTGATGTCGCCATTGCTCAACGTAATGGTGCGAACGGTGTGGGACTCTACCGTACTGAATTTCCATATATGACCCGGACCAATTTTCCTAATCGAAATGACCAATATCAGTTGTGCCGTAAGATCGTAGAAAGTTTTGACGGGCCGGTAACGATTCGTGCCTTAGATATTGGTGGTGATAAAGCACTGCCCTACTTCCCACCACCAGCTGAAGATAACCCCTTTATGGGCTGGAGATCTGTGCGCGTGTCACTTGATAATCGTGATATTTTTCGCACCCAAATTGAAGCAATTCTCATGGCTGGTATTCACGGCTCAGTAAAACTTCTTTTTCCTATGATTTCAGGCATTGAGGAAGTTCATGCGTGTAAAGAGGTGATCAAAGAAGCCGAAGACAATTTACGTCGCGAGAAAATCCCTTTTGCAGCGAATATCCCTATCGGTGTCATGATTGAGGTTCCTGCCGCAGTCCAAATGTGTAAATTTCTTGCTGAAGAGGTTGATTTTTTCGCCCTTGGTACCAATGATCTTGTGCAATACATGTTGGCAGCAGACCGTAACAATCCGTTAGTTAACAAATATTACAACCCTCTTCATCCGTCCATTTTACAAGCGATCAAATATGTGAATGACACGGCAAAGCGACTGGGAAAAGGAGTTTGCTTGTGTGGTGAAATGGCTGCGGATCCGCTTAGCTTTACAGTCCTTTTAGGAATTGGAATTCGAGAGTTCTCGATGGTCTCTCCATTTATTCCACGGACTAAAGCGTTCCTGTCAGATCTTTCGTGTTCCAGAGCAACACAAATTGCCGATGAAGTTCTCAAGATGGGCAGTACTGTTAAAATACATGACTACCTTATTTCAATGATGCAACAACACGAGCAGACTTAGACTTAAGGCGGTACAAATCAATGTGCGAATTTGACATCGCAACTCCATCATCACTTGGTTTGTACCCTGCCCATCAGACACACCCATTGGATTAGCTAAATCATTGGACAACACCATAAAAGACTGATAGTGTTTAAGTTTCTTGATGTCCATCGGTTGGCATCTTTTTTGTGTCCCAGAAAGTTCAAGTTCCAATTCCTCAGACACCATAATCAAATGTTTCCAGCCTAAAACCGTTCCCAGATTATTAAAACTGGGTAGGCCGATTCAATTTCGGAGTTTAATCTTACATGTCGTTCAATGATCTCGGTCTTATGACCGAACTGCTTCAAGCTGTAACCAAACAAGGCTACAGTGAACCAACCCCTATTCAAGCTAAAGCCATCCCCCTGATACTAAAGGGTCATGACGTTTTAGGCGGCGCCCAAACCGGTACAGGTAAAACCGCTGGTTTCACTTTGCCGTTACTACAACTTTTAAGCCAAAGAAAATGTGAGAGTGATAAGCGTCCTGTTCGGGCACTCGTACTAACACCAACACGTGAACTAGCTGCGCAGGTTGGTGAAAGTGTTGAACTTTATGGAAAGTATCTCCCACTTCGTTCAGCAGTCATTTTTGGCGGCGTTAAAATAAACCCCCAAATCCAGACCCTACGCCGTGGCGTTGATATTCTTGTTGCTACCCCCGGTCGCCTTCTGGATCACGTCAGCCAAAAGACTCTAGATTTATCCCAGATTGAAATTCTTGTCCTTGACGAAGCCGACCGCATGTTAGATATGGGCTTTATTCATGACATTCGTAGGGTGATCGCATTACTACCAAAAAAACGCCAAAACCTCCTTTTTTCAGCCACGTTTTCCGATGAAATTAAAAAATTAGCTGATGGGATGCTCAATA
>MAXR01000100.1 GCA_001751155.1 Desulfuromonadales bacterium C00003068
TTACAAACAATCGGCGTCCCTTGGAATGGGTGACTCAAGCTCTGTTGCTGAAGTTACTTTAAATCTTTACCCAACATTAGTGCGATTAATTGTCCTGACTGGCAGGCTGTCGGGCTTGACGAACCGTAGCGAGAAACAGCTGGATTGAGACCAGATTTTCGACCATTTGAGGGCGAATAGTGAGCCTATTTGTCGAAAATGGACGGGAATATGGGCCAAGGTCAGCTGATTCGCAGTAGGTTCTTGTCAGGTCCGACAGCCTGCTACCGACGGCTTTGTTGTTTAATCATTGTCTTATGTAATACTGACAATTGACACAACGAAGGTAATCAATTTAGAATGCGCCGTTCACTGTTTTTTAGTGGGTCGGCAGCTGTACTTTACTACACTCCGGTCTGTCTGGCCGGGAAGGAGCAACCATGAAGGTTATTATTACTGATGAGATCTCAGAAGCGGGACTACAAACGCTGCATGAGGATGAACGTATTGAAGTTGATGTAAAACTTGGAATGACTGTCTCGGAACTGCACCAAGTGATTGGTGGTTACGATGCGATCATTACCCGTAGTGGTACCACTGTCGATGCCGCGTTGGTCGATTGTGCCACCAACCTGAAAATGGTCGCACGTGCGGGTGTTGGTATCGATAATGTCGATGTCGACTATGCCAGTAGTAAGGGGATCATTGTTGTTAATGCCCCGCTGGGTAATACCAACTCTGCTGCCGAACACACCATGGCGCTGTTGTTGTCGCTATGCCGCAATGTTCCTGTCGCTAATGCCAGCCTTAAAAGTGGCGCGTGGCAACGGGCTCCCTTTACTGGTCGTGAACTAAAACATAAAACTCTGGGCGTGATTGGTCTGGGTAAAGTTGGTGGTCGTGTGGCATTACGGGGTAAAGCGTTTGAGATGGACGTAATTGCCTATGACCCATATATCTCTGAAAAACGGGGTACGGATCTTGGCGTTAAACTGGTGAGCTTGGAAGAGTTGATCCGTTATGCCGATATTCTCACCGTGCATACACCACTGAATGATGAAACGCGTGGCATGATCACGGCGGATCATTTCAGCCAAATGAAAGATGATATCATCGTTATCAACTGTGCGCGTGGTGGCATCATTGAAGAACAAGCGATGCTGCAAGCACTGGAGAGCGGTAAAGCCGCTGGGGCGGGATTTGATGTGTGGAGCGCTGAGCCCCCTGCAAGTGAAACCCTTAAAGCCTTGATCGCTCATCCGAAGATGGTGGTTACCCCGCACCTTGGTGCCAACACCTTTGAAGCGCAAAAGAATGTTGCGGTGGATGTTAGCCGTGAAATCATCAATTATATTGATGGCAAGCCACTGGAAAATGCGGTTAATATTCCTAAGTTCGATCCCGACCTGATGGAGCAAATGAAGCCATTTGTTGAGTTGGTTGGCAAACTGGGCGAATTTATCAGCCAGCTTGCGCCAGCAAACCCCGAAAAAATCACTTTTGAATACAACGGTAAGCTGGCTCGTTTCGATTGCGCTCCGCTGACCGTGTGTGGTTTGGCCGCGTTGTTGAATCGTCAGACTGAAGTCGATGTCAACATGGTCAACGCTCGCTTGACGGCGCGTAACATGGGTATCGCTGTGGAAGAGACCCGCACCACTGAGTCGAATTCATTCTCAAACTTAGTTACCATCACCCTGTCATCGGCGGCGAGTACTCGCACGATTGCCGGAACCATGTTTGATGGCACAGCTAAGATTGTTAAAATGCGTGATTACACCACAGATTTTCAGCCCGAAACACATATGTTGGTGATTAATTACGAAGACCGCCCAGGTATGCTGGGTAAGATTGGTACCATCCTCGGTGAGGCCAATGTCAATATCGGGAACATGAATCTTGGTCGGCGTGAAAAAGCGGGCGAAGCGATGGTGGTATTCTCCGTTGATACCCCCGTTGATGACGCGACGCTTGAAAAAATTACCACGGCGTGTGATGCCCTGTTTATCAAGGCGATTCGTATGTAGATACATTAATTTAGTAAAGACAAAAAAAGGCGACTTGCTTTAGAGCAAGTCGCCTTTTTAGTTTTGTTCGCAATGATGATTATGTCGGAAGATCACCTTCAAATGTGTTAAGAACTTCCCCTTTAAAGGCTTCGAAACCCATTTTGTCGATGAATTTTCCTAAACGACCTTTTTGATCGTTTTTAACAAACCATTTTACGACATGGTCAACGAGAGCAGTTGCTTGAGCTTGGTCAAGTTTATCGACAAGTAAAAAGGAGAGACGAGGCGCTGCGCCACCATTGCCGCCCACGCGAACGCTCCACCCTTTTGGTGTGCCGATGAGGCCAACATCTTTGATGCACACTTCAGAACAGTCATTGGCACAGCCTGAGACACCCATCTTGAATTTCCAAGGTAGTTCCATACCGTGATATTGTTTATCCATCTCTAAACCAACGGTAACCGAATCTTGTTGGCCACGCTTACAAAATGTGGTGCCGGGGCAAATTTTGATAGAACGAACACACATGCCGATGGCTGCACCAACAGGCTGATCGAGATCTGTCCAGATCTCGTCAAGTTGTTCCTCTTTGAGGCCGACAATCGCAATGCGTTGCGCACTGGTTAATTTAATGCCTTGAGCGTTATACTTATCGGCCACATCAGCAATGTTACGTAATTGATCTGCTGAAGTGAGACCACCGGGAATATGGGGTGCGACAGCATAGGTTTCTTTGTCACGCTGTAAAATAGCACCTTTTGCTAGAATATCTTTTTTCATAACGTCCTCACTTTTGTCATAATTTCATGGATATACAGTTTGCGTTTTCCCATACCTCAGCACGATTGTCAAGGTTCTGCCCGTGTAACTTCGGTTGTTTTTATCACTTTATATGATAAATAGGCATCGTTTCACTGCTTATGAATTAAACAGAGGCAGTGAACATTTGGGGATTAATTGTTGTTTTTCGGCACGTCCTAACAGCTCTTGCACCGCTGCAATCCCTTCATCGCCGAGATCAATTGAGAATGAATTGACATACAACTGAATGTGGTCGTGGGTGACGGTGTCGGAGAGTTCCTGAGCATGACTGCGGATGTAGTGTGTCGCGGCGTCGGGATGCTGCTGGGCATAGCGCACGCTGGCACTGAGTGCTGAATCAATGGTATTGATCGTCTCACAGGGCAGGTCGCGGCGTGCTAAAATTCCACCGAGGGGGATAGGTAGCCCCGTGAGTTGTTCCCACCATTGACCGAGGTCGAGAACTTGATGTAGCCCTTGTTGTTGGTAGGTAAAGCGAGATTCATGGATAACGACGCCAGCATCCGCTTCACCGCGACCTAATGCTGGGATGATTTGGTCGAATGGGAGACTTTTTACCTGTTTAAATCCTTCACCATGAAGTTGTAGCAGCAGGTGGGCGGTGGTTAGTTCTCCCGGGATCAGAATGGTTTTATTGCGCAGTTGTTCAATTGAGCAAGGTTGCTTGGCTACCAGTAGTGGCCCGCAGCCGCGGCCGAGTGCTCCACCAGAGCGCAGCAACACGTAGCGATCACGTAAATGTCCTAATGCATGATACGAAATCTTGGTCAGATCAAGGGCGCTCTCCATCGCTAAACGGTT
>MAXR01000101.1:0-9479 GCA_001751155.1 Desulfuromonadales bacterium C00003068
AACTCGAAGCTGTTGTTCTGCATGTTGATACCAATGAGCACAAAATTGCATTGTCAATCAAGCACTTGTCTGAGCGTAAAGAGAAGGCTGAAGTTGATGCATTTATCGGCGCTCAGAAAAAAGCAACATCAAGTTTAGGTGATCTACTTCAAGGTGCATTTGGTAGTTCTGACCAAAAATAGTTAATCCTTTGTTCTAATTGGCCCCTGCTATATTTGTAGCAGGGGCTTTTTTGTCAGGTTTATGATGAAAAAACGACCATTTATAATTGCACTCTTAGTCTTATGCGTCATTTTTGCTATTTTTGTTGGTTTGATGAAGTTTCCAGCACTGTTGAGTTCAGGTGCAACTTCGTTTTCGCTGGGGAATAAGGTTGGCGTTGTTGAGCTTCGTGGCGCTATTGCTGATTCTAAGAACACTATTGAACAGTTGGTCGTTTTTGCTAAGGATGATTCGATTAAAGCAATTGTGCTTCGTGTTGATTCCCCTGGTGGTGGTGTTGGTCCATCACAAGAGATTTATTCAGAGGTTGCTCGGATCACTCAAGACAAACCAATTATTGTTTCCATGGGTTCGGTCGCGGCATCGGGTGGTTATTATGTTGCTGCTCCAGCAAACAAAATTTTCGCCAACCCAGGCACGATTACGGGTAGCATAGGTGTTATAATGGAGTTCACCAACGTTTTAGCCTTGATGGACAAAATTGGACTCAAAACACGCGTTGTTAAGAGTGGAATGCATAAAGATATAGGTTCATCTGTGCGTGAAATGACTGTCGAAGAGCAAGCGTTGTTGCAGGGTTTAATCGATGATGTTCATTCGCAATTTGTTGCCGCAGTAAGTGAAGGACGAAATCTCTCTGAAGAGGAAGTTCGTAAGCTTGCAGATGGACGGATCTTTACCGGCAAACAAGCGCTACGGTTAGGATTAATTGATGAACTGGGTGGTTTAAGGGCTGCTATTTTCGAGGCTGCGCGACAGGGTGGAATCGTTGGTGAGCCCAATATTGTTTACCCCGAAGAACCATCTGTCAGTTTAATTGATTATTTTGTTGGAACGACACTTTCTAAGGTGGAACAATTCATGATGACAAACCAAACTACTGGTTTGCAAGTGATGTGGTCACCAGCCAACTAAGGGTATTTATATGACTAAAAGTCAGTTGATTGAAAAGTTAATGGATGAAGATTCTCAGTTGAATAAAAAAGAATCTGAGCTAATTGTGAATACGATTTTTGATAGCATTAGTAATGCTTTAGTTCGTGGTGATCGTGTTGAGATTAGAGGGTTTGGATCCTTTTCGATTCGTGAGCGCGAAGCACGCCAAGCTCGGAATCCTAAAAGTGGCAATTTGATTGATATTCCTTCAAAGAAGACCCCTTTCTTTAAAACCGGTAAAGAACTTCGCGAACGCGTAGATATCTGTTAGGGAGTTATTATGAGCGTTGGTTCGAATACACACTTAAGTATCTCTGCTGAACTTGTCGGTGAAATTCAACAGCTTCAACACGGTCAATCGGTCGTTAAACTGGTAACGTTACCTTCTATGGTTGCTGATGACTTCGGATTGGTACACGGTGGCTTTATTTTCGGACTTGCAGATTACGCTGCAATGCTTGCGGTTAATGAACCCACTGTGGTACTCGGTGCTGCAGATTCGCGCTTTATTGCACCGGTTAAGGTTGGAGATGCTCCTATTGCAACTGCGATTGTTATTGAACAGAAGGGTAAAAAATATTCTGTTGAATGTATGGTCAAGGTTGATGATAAACCCGTTTATTCGGGGGTATTTACCTGTTTTGTTGTCGAAAAGCATGTATTGAGTTAACACCATATGCGATAGATCTGATTAAGGCCTCATGTGAACGATGAGGCCTTTTCTCGTTTTGTCAGGCCGACGAATTTTACATGGACCTACTGCGAAAAAGCCTGACTTGGTCCATATTCCCGACAATTTTCGACAAATAGGCCAGCTATTCGCTCTCAAATTCTCGAAAATCTGGACTCAAGCAGTCTATTTCTCGCTACGGCCCGTCAAGTCCGACAGCCTGCTAGGTTTCTAAATGGTTATGGCTAAACATAAAAATAAAGTGATTCGTCTTACCGTTTCAAGTCAAGTTCAGTCTATCGAACACGCTATTTCAGATCAATGCTATGAGTTGTCATTATCATTGACACGAAAGATCATTGATGTTGGTGGTGTTCACCTTAATGGCCGTCGTGTGCGTAAGTGTAGCCTGTCGGTAGCTGATGGTGATAAAGTTGAAATATTTATTGATGGCTTCGATCTCAATCCTTATCGCCTTTCGGATAATGATATTATCTATCAAGATGATTATATTATCGCCATCAATAAGCCAACGCAGATTGATTCACAACCCACCCCAGCACGTTATAAGGGAACTCTTTATGAGGCGTTGTTGCTGCGGTTGCAAGATCCTTTTCGCTTACATTTGAAGCCAACCTTGGGTATGGTACAACGATTGGATCGTGATACTACGGGTGTTATGATTTTTTCGATTCATCAACGTGCCCATAAAGCGCTGACTGAACTGTTTGCCCAGCGTCTGGCTAAAAAAAAATATCTAGCCTTGGTGTGTGGTCAATTAGCCGACGACGAGGGGGAATTCACCTCTACGCTGGCTAAAAATAGAGCTACAAATAAGATGAAAACAGTAGAAAAGGGCGGTAAGCTTGCTATAACACGCTATTCTACGTTACATCAATTTGAAAAATTTACTTTAGTTAAGGTCGATATTCCTACCGGTCGAACGCATCAGATACGTGTCCATTTCTCTGAGGCTGGTCATCCACTTGTTGGTGATGATCGTTATGGTTATGATGTCTCGATGCTTGATGTTGCCGTGGCTCGGACGATGCTTCATTCTTGGGCTCTTGAATGTGACCACCCTGTTACAAAAAAGAAGATGAATTTCAAAGCTTCACCTCCTCACGATTTCATGCAGCTTCTTACTCTTTTAGGATGGCAAGATCATGTTGACTTATCCTCACATTGATTCCATAGCTTTTCAAGTTGGTCCTCTCGCGGTTCGTTGGTACGGATTGATGTACTTATTCGGATTTATGTGCGCTTATTTTTTGATATTACGTTTAACAAAAAAATGTAAGCTTAATATCAATTCTGATACTGTCGCCGATTTGCTTTTCTCCTGCGTGCTGGGTGTTGTTTTAGGTGGTCGAATTGGTTATACCCTGTTCTATAATTTGAATTACTATTGGCATCATCCTATCGAAATCTTTTATGTTTGGCAGGGTGGTATGAGCTTTCATGGTGGGTTACTCGGTGTTATTGTTGCAGCTTCGTTGTTTTGTCGTAAGCGCCAACTTCCTATGGGCGAGGTTGCTGATATTCTTGTTATTTCATCCTGCTGTGGTTTGTTTTTTGGTCGTATAGGTAACTTTATTAATGGCGAACTGTGGGGTCGGGTGACAGATGTCCCTTGGGCAATGGTTTTTCCTGGTGCAGGGCCGTATCCTCGTCATCCTAGTCAACTTTATGAGGCTCTTCTTGAGGGGCCTATTTTGTTGATAATTTTGTTACTGATCAATCGCCAGCGTTTTAAACCGTGGACAGTCTTTTTCTCCTTTATCTCTTGTTATGCTTTGTTTCGGTTTATTGTTGAATTTTTCCGCCAGCCTGATGCG
The DNA here is from genome assembly GCA_001751155.1 of Desulfuromonadales bacterium C00003068. Lineage (GTDB taxonomy): Bacteria > Desulfobacterota > Desulfuromonadia > Desulfuromonadales > Desulfuromonadaceae > Desulfuromonas. Next base: position 3,667 of record MAXR01000101.1, read on the forward strand.
CACCTTGGAATTTTATCAACGGGTGTCACCATGGGGCAGATGCTCTCGTTACCCATGTTAGTTGCTGGAATAGCCGGAGCTATTATCCTTAATCGAAGGAGGTCTGTGTGATAGGGAAGATAAAGGCAGTTGTTTTTGATTGTGATGGGGTGATGTTCGATAGTCAGCAGGCTAACTTGGCATTTTATAATCAAATCTTTCGCCATTTTGGTGTAGCCGATGTGACACCTGATCAACATGAGCGCGTTAATGTGTGTCATACTGCTTCAAGCCCACAGGTTTTTGATGTTTTGTTAGGCCCTGAGCGTGTTGACGAAGCGACCTCTTATGCTGCGAGTGTTGACTATTCTCAGTTTATTCCCCAATTGTTGCCTGAGCCAGGGCTTTTGACTGTTCTTGAACGGTTAGCAGTGTGTTATCCGTTAGCAATAGCGACCAATCGTGGTTCAAGTATGGTTAAAATACTTGAGTATTTTAACCTGAGCCATTACTTCAGCCATGTTGTAACTCATCTAGATGTTGAGCGACCCAAACCAAATCCTGATATTCTCTTTGAAGCCGCTAAACGGTTAGGACAAACGACTGATGAACTTCTTTTTATTGGTGATTCAGAGTTTGACAAACAAGCAGCACAGGGATCTGGCTGCCTGTTTGTGTCATATAAGTGGGACGGTGGGGTGAGAATTGATCACCATACTGATTTGTTGAAAATATTGAATATGTAGTATAGCTGTTGGTCTATGGATTAATGTCGAGTTCAAAAGATTTATTCATCTCAAGAACATGGCCATGTTCACAACGTGTGTAACTGACACTATCCATTAAAGAGTGGATTAAGAAAACACCGCGCCCATGGTCTTTGGTTGGGTCAGGTTCAATAATATTGACATCACGAATATCAAACCCTTGTCCTTGATCGTAAACTTTTATACAAAGATTGTTTTGCGAAACATTAATTGTAATGTGCACTTCTTTGTTCGGATCATTTTGGTTTGCATGTTTGATCGCATTAGCCATCGCTTCAGTTAAAACAAGATTAATATGATAGGCAAGCTCGTCACGGTTGTCTTTAAAGTTTTTAAGTGTGTAGGCAATATCTTCCCCGATCTTACCAATGAGGCCGAGATATCGAGTTTGATTAGGGACTTTGATGTCCATCTCGAGCTGATTTTCCATGACCTAATCTCCTGTTGTAGCTGCCGTGGCGGAAGACATGACCACGTGGTACTTACAGACCTGAGAGGGTTATTTTTCTAGTAGCTCGCCTGTGCATCACTTGAGTTCGGGAAGATTTCAAAAACTCGATGCAGTCGTGTCAATTCAAACATCGATTTCACTTGTGTTTGAAGGCCACACAATTTAAGAACCCCTTCGCGAGAACTGGCATTCTTAAAACCTGAGACGAGTGCACCTAAACCTGATGAATCAATAAAACGTACGTGAGCAAGATCAATGATAATTTTTACCTTACCCTCTTCAAAAAGGGTTAGCAGTTGTACTTTTAATTCATTACTATTGTGAGCATCTAAGCGTTCCTCTTCAATCTTTAAAGTAACAACCTCTCCCTGTTCTTCCATTGCGACATTCATGCTTATTCTCCTTGAGTTAAACCATCTAATATTAATTTATTCGTCAATTTTTAAAACAACCATGGTGACATCATCGTTAAAATGCCGACGTCCTTGAAACATACGCGCTAAACTCATTGTTTGATCAATAATTTCCTGCGCACTAAGTGATGCACTATCTAGAATAGCATTTTTCAACTGATCCATACCAAACATCTCTTCATTGTTATTTTCAGCTTCAACAATACCATCGGTATACATGACTAGAATATCACCACGATGAAGTTGGCAGTGTTGCTCCTCAAACGTAACCTCCGTTTGGATCCCAAGTATTAGTCCTTCAGCATCGAGTTCTTCAAATGATTTATCACTGTGACGCAATATGAGTGGGCGATTATGTCCAGCATTAGCGTAAGTAATTTGATTCTTTTCTAAATCATATTGCAGATAAAACATGGTAATAAACAATTCTGCTTTACTTAAATCGTCGTGTAAAAAGCGATTTAAGGCATCGAGAATTGAAGTTGGTGAGGGGAGTTGTCTTGCGCGAGCTTGAATAAAAGTTCGTGCTTCAGCCATAAGCAGTGCGGCACCAATGTTGTGGCCCGAAACATCAGCAACGACAATATCAAACTCTGGCGGTTGGATGATGAAATCATAGTAATCACCACCGATCTGTTTCGCTGGAACACAAATAGCTGCAATATCATGTTTGGCTAACGCCGGCATTTTGTCGGGCAATAAACCAAGTTGAATCTGTTCGGCAATGCGTAACTCTTTTTCTTGTTCACTGGCCTCAATTAGCTGCATTGTTTGATTGGCATTGCGCCAGGCAATGCCGATTTGAGCCGCTAGGTTTTTATATAGTTCAATAAATTCTTCCGTATAGATCCCCTTAGCGTAGCGTGAATACGACGATAGAACACCGATAGGTTGACCCTCTACCGTTATCGGTGCATGGGCAAAGGATTTGATCCCTTCTTGGCGGATAATTTCCATTGAAACAGGTTTGTCAACGCAGTCTGAATCGTTAGCAAGGACTACTTTGTTGTGAATATATGTTGTACCGATACAGGTTTCCTCATTGATCTCTCTGTTCGCGTGGGACAAAAAGTCGGTATCAATTCCCATGAAATTTCTGACATCTAACGTATTTTCTTGGTCGTTATAGATTCGGATAGCGCATAAGTCGAAGCGAAATTGTCGATAAAGAAGATCAAGAATATTATCGAAAATAGAATCTAAATCTGATCCGCTAGAAACGGTATGCGCCGCTTCATAAAGCACCGTAAGTTGTTCACGACTCGCATCACGGCTTAAGCTAACGGTACCAAAAATGTTGAATACGTCTTCCATTTTACTGCCACGTGCTGAAAGATAGTTTTCAATAATAATTCGAGCTGCCGCTGCGCCAACAGAAGCCGCTAATGTTTTCTCAGTGAAGAGTTTTAAGTCAGGAATTTCAAACTCTGATAAGCTTCCTTTTTCATCAATTTCTCTATCCCCTAAATAGCCAGAAATTGCTGAATTTGCTTGCTTTTCACCAATGAATTTAGTCATTAAGTCGATAAATTCCATGATGGTTGGTGCTTTACTTATGCGTGTTCTGTTTTGTGGGGCTTGTTTCCAAGTTGATACGTCAACAAAACGTAATGCTTGCTCTGCTTCACTCGCCGAAGGTGTTGTAATAATTGAAATAGCGAGAAATGAGCCAAGATTGAAAAATAAAGTCCAAAATAGTGAATGGGACCAAATGTCTAGGGTGTTTAAGTAAAACAGAGCGGTAGGGCGGAGACTTTCAATTCCAAACGGTCCTTCTGTCATAATACTTAACGGGAGCCATCCAGTATCAACAAATGTTGGCACAATGAGGGTGTAAAACCATAGGATAAAACCTAAGATAAGGCCAACGGCAGCTCCACGGTGAGTGGCTCGATTCCAATATAGTCCACCCAGTAAAGCAGGAGCAAATTGTGTTGCCGCCATGAATGAGATTAAGCCGATGTTGATAAGGGCGGCAGATTCTCCTAAGGTCCGAAAGTAAAAATAGCCAAGATAAATAATTGAAACAATGGCTACCCGTTTGATATTAAGTAACAAACCTGAAATGTCAGCCATCTTTAAATTACAGCGTAAAATTATTGGCATGACCAGATTATTTAATATCATAGTCGCCGAGGCAACAGATTCAAGCATGACCATCCCTGCTGCAGCGGAAAAACCACCAATAAATACCATTACAGCCAGAGCATGATGGCCCGAGGCAAGGGGTAAGCTTAATACGTAGTAATCGGCTAGGGTTGTGTCACCATTGAATGTAATGATTCCACCCAGAGCAATGGGTAAAACAAACAGGTTTAATAGGAACAAATAGGCAGGAAAAGCCCACATGGCTGTTTTGATGTGATTATGATCCGAATTTTCGATAACCATTACATGAAATTGACGCGGTAAAAACATGATTGCCATCATCGACATAAATGTCATCGAGAACCAACGTGTTCCACTGCCACATTCTGCTGGAATGAGGAGTAAGTGTTGTTTTGCAGGAAAGCGTGCTGAAAATTGACTGAAAATATCGGTAAATCCATCAAATAGACCATAAGTAACAAATATACCAATAGCCAGAAAAGCAAATAGTTTCACTATGGATTCTAGCGCCACAACTGCCATGAGTCCTTCATGGTGTTCAGTGCTGTCGAGACGCATGGCACCAAAAAGAATGCAAAAGATGGCTAAAATAAAAGCAACAATAAATGTTGTATCAATAAATTGTGGTCCAAACGGAATTATTGATTGTAGTGGTGAAGAAGCTTTCTCTGGTAACCCTGCTAATAAATTGAAGGTATAGGCAATTGCTTTTAGTTGCAACGCGATATAAGGGACAATACCCAACACTGCAAAAATAGTGACGATGCTGCCAAGGTAGGTCGATTTACCATAGCGACTTGAAATGAAATCGGCAATGCTGACAATGTTTTGCTGTTTACTTATTATGATAATTTTTCGCAGTAAAAACCACCACGAAAAACAGATCAATGTTGGGCCAAGGTAGATAGTCAAAAAATCTAAGCCAGTGGTTGCAGCCCGTCCTACACTGCCATAATAGGTCCATGAAGTGCAATATACTGCAAGGGTAAGAGAGTAGATGTGGGGATTTGAAACAATGCTACGCCCAGCTTTTCTTCTACTGAGAGCATAAAAAGCAAAAGAGAAAAGGATTGCAAAGTAGATGATCGTCGTGATGCTGATCTGTTGCAATGACATTAATCAACCTCCGAACTGTGATCAGACTCATCATCTTCTATCGTACGGGTAAAAATGTAAATCACAGCAATGGATATCGGCCAGCCGAAGAACAGATAGATAACAAGTAGAGGGATCCCAAAAAACGTTTCTACTCGATTGAAAATTTGCAGAAATGGAAAGTTGAGCATGACAACGCCAAGGAAGAAAAAAATCAACCAGATCTGACGTTGTTGAGTTGTGGATTCATTCGACATAACACCTCCAAACTCTTGCACTATACTTAATTAGCAATAGTATAATGTACAACGTTAAGAGTGTCGATAGTTGTATACGGATTGTTTCAAATAAATGATTTTTTTCTTAAAAAAGATGATGGGGTCTTTGTCGTTTAATTGACATGAATAGATCTTGATGCTGATCTTTCTGTTACGATCCGAATTCCAAACACAAAAAAGCCCTTGAATACTCAAGGGCTCATTGTATGTATGCTACGTATGTTTTCGTTTGGTGCCGAAGGCGAGAATCGAACTCGCACGACGGTTAAGTCACACGCCCCTCAAGCGTGCGTGTCTACCAGTTCCACCACTTCGGCATTAACGAAATGCATTTATACGTATTAAAGCGCTTTATGTCAACAGTGAATTGACGTAAGTTTCGCTTTTATTCTGCTGCTGCAGGAGCTGGGGCTTGTTCCTGAGTTTGTACAGCTTGAACTTGGTCAGGCATGAGGCTATCTGAACCTGGCTTACCGTAAAAATAGGTAAGAGATAGACTGGTTAGCATGAAGATAAATGCTGCACTTGTTGTCATCTTGCTCATAAAACTACGACCACCAGAAGCTCCGAAAACGGTCTGGCTTGCGCCACCACCAAATGAAGCACCAGCATCGGCACCTTTGCCTGCTTGTAGCAAAACGATGACGATCAGGGCAATACAAACAATAACGTGTAGTGTTAGTAGAAAAGTAACCATTTGTTGCGGTTTCTCCTAGATTTG
>MAXR01000101.1:9496-9877 GCA_001751155.1 Desulfuromonadales bacterium C00003068
TAAATGACAGCTTTGAAACATAGCATAGGATTATCTGTATTGCCAAGAGTTGATTTCCTATTTATAGTTTCATGATGTTAGTTTTGTACCACTTTTAGTGGTTTTGGGTAGTTAACAATGGCGATGAAGTCACTTGCCGTCAAACTGGCGCCACCAACCAATGCACCATCAATGTCTGCTTCGGCCATCAATTCACCAATGTTGTTTGGTTTAACACTGCCACCATAGATGATACGGGTGGCATCGGCGATCTCATGGTTAAACAAGCCACTGAGTAAGCCTCGAATAAAAGCATGGACTTCAGCTGCTTCTTCACTGGTTGCGGTTTTCCCTGTGCCAATGGCCCAGATAGGTTCGTAAGCGATGACAAGTTTCTCTGTT
>MAXR01000102.1:0-3036 GCA_001751155.1 Desulfuromonadales bacterium C00003068
CCATATGACCGCAGTATTGATGTTCACATTAGCAATCTACGCAAAAAGCTGGGTCACCACGGTGACAACTCTGAACGAATTAAAACAGTGCGCAGCATTGGCTACCTATATACCGTAGCCCAAGCCATGGAGCCTCACCATGCGTAGTCTGTTTGTCAAAATATTTTTCTCATTTGTCGCCATCATTTTTCTTTCCATCACCATTGGCGCGATCTTCACCTACTACAACAAACCTGAGGGGGTTCCTCGCAGCCTACGGAATTTTGCCGATGCTGCCATCCATCAATATGCGCAACAGGCCATTCAGGCATTGCGTAAAGGCGGCGATGAGAATCTAGAAAAGTACATTGAGGAACTTTATAAAAAAAATGGTATCCGACTCTTTTTGATGCGCACAGATCAGCAGGGGTTTGCTAACGCTTCAACGCCCATGCCAGCAGAAGTTAGACGGATTATGCGTCGGGCGATCAAACAAGGTCAGCTTGTGCGCTCAAGAGGGAACAAACAACCACAGATTGCACTTCCCCTTAGCTCAAGCTTTCAACCCGCTCGGGCCGTGGCCGTACAATTGCCGCCATTGAACCCGCAGCACCGGCCACCGGCGCCATTTTTTCTTAACCCCCACTTTATTCTGCCACGACTTTTAAGCTTAATTGTTATCAGCGGCCTTATCTGTTACTTGCTGGCACGCTCTCTTACCTCGCCTATTCGCCAGTTACGCACAGCAACGCAACACTTTGCTGCGGGAGATTTAACTTCCCGTGTCGACACCTCGACCTATGGCAGTTCAGAGATCAATCAACTCGGCAGTGATTTTAATACCATGGCCGAACAAATTGAAGATCTCATCGTTTCACAACAACGGTTGCAACGCGATATTTCTCACGAACTGCGCTCGCCCCTCGCCCGCCTCAACATTGCCCTAGAACTCGCTCGTCAACGCGCAGGTGATGCGGCAACAGCGGAACTTAATCGCATTGAACTCGAATCAGAACGGCTCAATGAGATGATCGGCCAACTGTTAAGCCTCAATCAAATCGACTCACAACCGATCGATACAACAACGCAGGTTAATTTATCAACGCTGTTATCACAATTAGTCGCCGATGCAAACTTTGAAGCGCAGCATCATCGGGCAAAAGTGACCCTCGAACAGCCAGCGTCATTGTTGGTTCACGGTTCAGGAGAATTGCTCGCTCGTGCCATTGAAAATATTATCCGTAATGCGGTTCACTACAGCCCCGCAGGTGGAACCGTAGCCGTTGAGGTAGAACCACAAAACAATGGTGGTACGATGATTCGTATCAGTGATGAGGGTGATGGAGTTCCACCGCAGCAGCTCGAAAAGATTTTTGAACCGTTCTTCCGCGTAGCTGATGCACGGGATCGCTGTTCAGGCGGTACAGGAATTGGCTTAGCGATCAGTCAACGCTCGATCAAACGGCACCATGGCACTCTAAACGCACGCAATCGCCACAACGGAGGCCTTGAGGTGACGATCTCTTTACCATCGCTTTAAGGCAGTGCAACCAATAACAACCATCGCCAGGAAATGGGCGATGGTTGTTATTGCAAATCGTGCAGTAATACGCTATTCAGTAGCACTATGACATCTACAGACCCCACCATCATGCAGCCTGACCCAAAAGACTTTATTGATCTCTACACCACCCGTATGCCCTATGGTAAGTACGAAGGATACCGCCTTGTCGATCTACCAGAACCATATGTAGTGTGGATGGCTAACCAGGGGTTTCCCCACGGCAAGCTCGGCGAGATGCTACAAAGCGTCCATACTATCAAGGTCAATGGTCTGGAATACCTGTTTGATCCCCTTCGCAATAAATAAACATCAAACCACCCTAGGGGTTTCCCCTAGTAAAATTCAGGTTTTCCCCGATATTTTCAATTGTCAACCAGTGCTAAACTGCACCGTCGCTAAAACATCACGATGGTGGTCACAATCGCTAAGATTATGATCCTAATTCCAACTCAGGAGTTACGCATGAATTTATATTCGTCAGCGCTCAAGCTAGAAACAGCAGCACCCGCCCCGCTCACCGTATCAAAACAGATGACAACTCAAGCACTGAAGAACGGTGCATGTCCAAACTGCACCAATGCGACGTTTATCATCATTGCTCGGGTTGATAGTTGGGGGACCTATTTAGAAAAGATAGGTGGGCCACGCGTTGCCTATTGTGAGAGCTGTGAGCAAAAGGTTCAGCTAGTTTGAACAAAAAATGGCCCCCTGTTTAACAAAGCAGGAGGCCAGTGTTTATTACGTGTTTTCACTCTGATCAGAGGGTGGTCAACCCTTCGCGAATCGCATACTTGGTCAGTTCAGCAACACTATGGGTGTTCAGCTTTCTCATAATTTGGGCGCGATGCGCTTCAATGGTTTTGACACTGAGGAAAAGCTTTTCGGCAATGTCGCGGGTGGAATGACCTTCGGCAAACAGTTGCAACACTTCACGCTCGCGCGGCGTGAGGGTCATCGCTTTTGCGGCAGGATTTTTTTGGCCCTGCGCGCGATAATCATCGACAAGAATACTGGCGACTTCAGGACTTAGATACGTTTTCCCTTCGCACACCAAATGGATTGCCTTGACCAAATCATCGTAAACACAGTCCTTCAGCAGATAAGCCGAGGCCCCTGCCTGTAGCATCTCGACGACAAAGCGTTGATCTGAATGCATCGACAAGGCAATAATATGCGCATCGGGATACTTGCTAATAATTTGCCGTGTAGCGTCAATGCCGTTGAGGTTAGGCATGGTAATATCCATCACCAGCACATCGGGCTGCAATGTCTCGTTCATCTGAATCATTTCGCGGCCATCGTTAGCCTCACCCACCACATCGATATCGGGTTCACGACTCAGGAGTGTTTGAATCCCCTCCCGAATAATACGATGATCGTCTGCCAACAACACTCGAATAGCCATAACTTCTCCTTACGATTGATGGTCTTGCAAAAACAAATGAGATGGCTAAGCAAAAATTTCGCACCCCAAGGCGTAGTGGTTATTCAAG
>MAXR01000102.1:3069-3626 GCA_001751155.1 Desulfuromonadales bacterium C00003068
CATCACGATTGCCCATTAAGAGGGATCTGTAATGTGACAATCGTTCCGTGATTGGGCTGCGACACAATTTTGAATTCGCCGCCCAAATAGGTGATCCGTTCGTTAATACTCATAAGACCAAAGCCGCGCTCTGATACGGAAGATCGATCAACAGACACGTCAGTCATGCCGACCCCATCATCATGAATGATGAGATAGAGTGTCGTGTCGCTGTAGTCCAGATCAATTTTGACATAACTGGCTTGCGAATGCTTAACACTGTTCACCAGTATTTCACGTACCGTTTTGAACAACAGGACCTTGGTGTTTTCAGGTAAGGCAACATTTTTACCGTTGCTGACCACCTCGTGGTCAATCCCATTGGCGAATAAAATGCGGTCGGCCAACCACTTTACCGCAGCAACAAAACTCAAATCATACAGAACGGGCGNNCCGAGAGCTTGCTGACAACTATCGCCCGTATGGGCGGCAGCCATCGAACACAATCTTATTTTCGCTAAGGCCAAGTTTTGACCGAGATTGTCATGAAGCAACTCGGAGAGACGGCGGCGCTCTTT
>MAXR01000103.1 GCA_001751155.1 Desulfuromonadales bacterium C00003068
GATTTTTCTCCAAAAAAGACTGCCCCTGATTATTGCCACCAATATAGTCATTATTGTCTTAGGGTTGTTTTTCGCCTTCGCTGTTCGTTTCGATTTCATTTTTTTGCCACACACTGTTGAGATTTTTTGGCATTTGCTTCCTGCCGTGATTGTTATTAAACTCGTTGCCTTTCGACATTATGGTTTATTTAATGGCTGGTGGCGTTATGTTTCAATGGTCGATCTCATTTCGATTTGTAAAGCGAACCTTGTCGCTTCGATTGGCGTTGTTTGTTATGCAGTCTTTGTTTATCGACTTGAGTCGATACCGCGTACGGTACTTTTTTTAGATGGCTTATTTTGTTTCCTTTTTGTTGCAGGAATCCGTTTTTCGATTCGAGCTTGGCGTGAAAATTACTATCCGATGTCACTTGCTCGTATTGGTGAGAAGCGGTTATTGATTGTTGGAGCGGGTAGTGCTGGGCAGATGATTGCTCGTGAACTGCGTTTAAATCGCACCTTAAAGTACACGGCGGTTGGATTTGTCGATGATGATCCGCGTAAGCTGCGGGGAACATTTTATGGGCTGACTGTCTTTGGTGGCTGTGAGGATATTCCTCGTCTTTGCCGACGTAAGCGAATTGATGAAGTGGTGATTGCCATCCCTTCTGCAAAAGGGGCCAAGATTAAACAGATTGTTTCTCAGTGTCAGCAAGCACAAGTACCTTTCAAAACATTACCGAGTGTTGGTCGTCTCATTGACGGGTCGGTCTCTATCCAGCAATTGAAAGATGTTTCTCTTGAAGACCTTTTAGGGCGAAATCCAGTCCGGATTGAAACAGAAAAAGTTTCTCATTATCTTTGTGGTAAGTGTATTTTGATTACTGGAGCGGGGGGGAGCATTGGAAGTGAACTGTGCCGTCAAATTTGCCGTTTTGCTCCAGATAAATTAATTCTGTTCGAAAATGCTGAGACCCCTTTATTTGAGATTGAAAAAGAGTTAACTGCTCTTTATCCTAAAGTGTCTATTTTTCCCATTATCGGTGATGTCCGCTATCGTGCTCGTGTTGAAGCAATTTTTGATGAGTTTATGCCGCAGGTGGTTTTTCATGCTGCTGCTTATAAGCATGTACCGATGATGGAGGTGAATCCAGCTGAATCGGTTAACAATAATGTGCGTGGTACGCAAGTCGTTGCTCAAATTGCCGATATCTTTCATGTTGAGCGTTTTGTGCTGGTATCGACTGATAAGGCCGTTAACCCGACCAATGTGATGGGGGCTACCAAGCGCAGCGCAGAAAAAATTGTTCAAGCCTTATCACGGCGGAGCAAAACCCGTTTTGTAACGGTGCGTTTTGGTAATGTTTTAGGCAGTAATGGTAGTGTTATACCGATATTCACCGAACAGATTAAAATGGGTGGCCCAATCACGGTAACCCATAAGGATATTACTCGCTTCTTTATGACCATACCTGAGGCTTCACAGCTAGTTTTGCAGGCTGGGAGTATGGGTAATGGCGGTGAAATCTATCTGCTAGATATGGGTGAGCCCGTTAAAATCCTCCATTTGGCGGAAGAACTTATCCGCTTGTCGGGTAAGGTTCCCTATGAAGAGGTTGATATTCAGTTTACTGGATTACGGCCAGGTGAAAAATTATATGAAGAATTATTGTTAGATGGTGAAGGTGTTCAACCAACCACTCACGAAAAGATTTGTGTTGCCGCCTCAGTGGTTGAAGATGAGGTTTATCTTCAGGAGCAACTTGATCTTCTTTTTGATGCCGCACGCAAAATGAATCTCACTTTGGTGCTTGATTTGCTGCAAGCGATTGTTCCGGAATATCAACCCGCCGAACATGATTCAGCGCGAAAAATATTAAGTAGAAACAAAGACTAAGAGCATTGTCCGTAACGAATTTTGTTTGGCTACTGCAACAATTTGTCATGTACAGAATGCTGTAGCTGTGATACATCACCCAACAACATTGGTTGAATGAACATATTTATTCTTAAGCAATTTCTCTCTATAAAAAATGGATCGTTTTATGATTAAAAGTATGACTGGTTACGGTAAAGGGCAGCTGGTTGGAAGTGATGCTCAGTATAGCGTTGAGATCAAGACGGTCAATCATCGCCATATTGATGTGAGTGTGAAATGTCCTAGAGCGCTGCTGTACTTAGAACGAGAAATTAAAAAGCACATTTCAGGTCGCTTGTTACGCGGCAAAGTCGATGTCTTTATCAACCGTGAATCGACGGAGGAGGCACTTTTAACACCTGTTTTAAATGATGCTTTAGCTGCTGAGTATGTGAAATTGTTTACTCAAATGAGCAGCCAATATAACTTGTCGAGCGATATTCCAGTTTCATTGATTGCAGCGCAAAGAGATGTCATTCAGTTACGCGAAGTTGATATGGATGAAGACGTTGTTCGCGATCAACTGCAAGGTGCTTTGACGTTAGCGATTGCTGCTGTTGAAAAAATGCGTCAGCAAGAGGGGGCAGCCTTGCAAGCTGATATTCAGATGCGCCTTGACTTGATGGAAACCCTCTTGGCAACAATTGAAACACGGTCTCCGCAGGTAGCAATTGAGTGGCAACAGAAGCTTCAGAGCCGTTTGGCTCGTTTGCTCGATGATGTAGAGCCGGATCCTCAGCGCATTGCACAGGAGCTGGCTATTTTTGCCGACCGCTGTGATATCTGTGAAGAGGTGGTGCGCTTTAAAAGCCATTTACAGCAATTCAGATTGTTGTTTGACTCCGCTGAGGCCGTTGGCCGACAGATGGATTTCCTGCTCCAAGAGCTAAATCGTGAAACGAATACCATGGGCTCTAAGTCAAATGACGCAGAGTTGACGAGTCATGTTGTTATGATTAAGGCTGAATTGGAAAAAATACGTGAACAAGTTCAGAATATTGAGTAATGACAAAGTACTAGAGGTAAATTGAACATGGAACGTCAAGGTTTGTTATATGTGATTTCAGCGCCATCTGGAGCGGGTAAGACAACATTGTGCCATGCCCTTATTGACTTATTGCCAGAATTAGGTCATTCTATATCGTTTACAACGCGTCCAATCCGTGTCGGCGAAGTGGATGGGGTTGATTACCACTTTGTGAGTCCAGTCACGTTTCAACAGATGATTGACGATAAAGCGTTTGTCGAGTGGGCTGAGGTTCATGGTAATTATTATGGTACGGCTGTTAAGACCCTAACAGATGCCTGTGACAGCGGACGTGATATTCTTCTTGATATTGACTTTCAAGGAGCGGTACAATTAAAAGAGCGTGGTGTAGAAGCGGTATTTATCTTTATTGCTCCACCAAGCTTCAGCGAATTAGAAAGCCGCCTTCGTGGTAGAAATACTGATAGTGCTGAGGTTGTCGCCTGTCGTATTAAAAATGCTCATGGCGAAATGCAAGAAGCTAAATGGTACGACTATGTTATTATCAATGACGATTTAGATGTCGCTTTGATGGAACTTAAATCCGTAATTTGCGCAGAACGATGTCGGAGCCGTCACATGTTTCCGATTGTGGCGCAAAGTTTAAATATAATTACAAGTAAATAGCTTAAGGAGTCATACAGATGGCACGTGTCACCGTTGAAGATTGTTTAGATGAGATTTCAAATCGTTTTTTGTTAACTATGGTTGCGGCAAAGCGGGCCAAGCAATTGTATCGTGGTGCACCACCCTTGGTGGAAAATGTTTCTGGCAACAAGAAAGTTGTCCTAGCTCTACGTGAAATAGCTGCCGGGAAAATTGAATTTGAAGCCCAAGACACACGTACCTACTAAGCCCGTTTGTTAGTTATGATTGGCGGCATCGTTTGATGTCGCCTTTTTTAATTTTCCCTTTTCTGTTGATTTTATCATCCATGGTGAATCATTTTGAACTGCCTTGATGAACTACTTACCGCTGTAGCTGATTACCTCCCTGATACTGACCTCAGCTTGATCCGTAATGCCTACGTGTATAGTGAACAGGTTCATTGTGGCCACCTCAACCGTTCAGGAGGGCCTCTTTTTGACCATCCTGTTGCTGTGGCTAAAGTTCTTGTTCGTCTGAAAATGGATGTGACAACCATTGCAGCCGCCCTCGTCCATGATGTTTTGTCGAGAGAGTTGACTACCGTCGATCAACTACGCGAACATCTTGGTGAGCCAGTGGTTCTGCTGGTCGAGGGTTTGACTCGCATCAATACGATCATTTTTCAAAAAGGGGGAGGGCAGCAGACGGAGAGTTTTCGCAAGATGCTGTTGGCCATTGCTCGCGATTTCCGCACCATTCTCATTAAGCTAGCCGATCGTTTGCACAATATGCAGATTCTTCAGGCGTTTCCTGCCAATGAACAACAGAGGATCGCTCGTGAAACGATGGATGTCTATGCTCCACTGGCGAATCGTCTTGGTATTAGTTGGATGAAATCCTCCCTTGAAGATCTATCTTTCAAGTATCTCTATGCTGATTCGTACGCTGACCTTGAACGCCGTGTGACGACCTTTAAGACCGATCAGTGTGATGAGTATGTTCAGCAGGTTCGTGAGCAGATTGATACGAAATTGCGGAGTCAGGGGATTGAGGGTGATGTTTATGGCCGCTCGAAACACCTGTACTCAATTTATAAAAAAATTCAACGACAACATATCGATATTGATCAGATGTATGATTTGATCGCTTTTCGAATTATTGTCGGTTCTGTCCGTGAATGTTACGCCGCTTTAGGAATTATCCACGAAGCATGGAAACCCATTGCCTCGCGCTTTAAAGACTTTATTGCCATGCCTAAGTCCAACATGTATCAATCACTGCATACGTCGGTGATAGGTCCATATGGTAAGCGGATGGAGGTACAGATTCGTACCACTGAGATGCATCGCGTTGCCGAGGAGGGGATTGCTGCCCACTGGATGTACAAGGAGGGGAAAACTACTTCAGGTTCTGTTGATGATAATCGTTTTAGCTGGTTACGCCACATGGTTGAATGGCAACGGGAGGTGAATGCCTCACTTGAGGTTGTCAGTGAGCCACACGTTGATCTGTTTCCTGAAGAGGTATATGTCTTTACCCCGCAAGGTCATGTTCGCGAACTTCCTCGTGGTGCCTGTCCGATCGATTTTGCTTATGCGATTCATGGTGATATCGGTCATCGTTGTGTGGGTGCTAAGGTCAATAATAAATTAGTTTCATTGAAGACTGAACTCTTTAATGGTGATGTGATTGAGGTGTTAACCTCGCCGAACCAAACGCCGAGTAAGGATTGGTTGAATTTTGTACAATCATCGAAAGCGCGTAACCGTATTCGCCATTGGGTTAAAACGCAGGAACGGGAAAAAAGCATTGAGTTGGCGCATTCTATTTTGGATAAAGAATTGCGTAAGTACGGCCGTAGCTTAAATAAGTTATTACCTGACCCTGTCATGCTTGAGACGGCTAAAGATCTTGGTTTTAAGGATGTACAGGAGGTTCTTGCTGCTGTTGGTTATGGCAAATTGTCGGCGCGGCAAATTGTCGGCCGTGTGTTGCCTGCTGATACGGTCAGACCGCAACGTAAACTACCTGGGTTAGGTCGTGTTTTAGATAAGATTCGCAAGAAGCCTTCACATAGTGCGATCCGTATTCAGGGGATTGATGATGTTTTAGTCCGTTTTGCTAAGTGCTGTAATCCGCTCCCTGGTGACGACATTGTTGGTTTTATTACTCGTGGCCACGGCATTACGATTCACGCTGCCGATTGTTCACATCTGCTTGAAACCGATGTTCAGCGACGTGTCGAGGTTGAATGGGACCTGAATACATCGGCTTCGCGCAACGTTAAAATTAACGTCTATTGTCATGATAAAAAAGGGCTGTTGGCGGATATTACGGCCTGTATTTCGAACTGTGAAGCGGGTATTTCAAGCGCAAGAGTCAATACTACCAAGGACAACAAAGGGATCAATGAATTTGAAATTGAGGTGAAGAATGTTGAACACCTTAAAAAAGTGATGAAAGAGTTGAAGGGGTTGTCGGGGGTTTATCGAGTAGAACGGTTGCGCGAGCGGTTTTAGTGCTTCATGCTTTGCACTTCAATTTTTATCATGGCTCAAAATATTAGATTTTGAATTCAAGGATTAAAATAAAAGGGGAACTGAATCATTTGATTCAGTTCCCCTTTTTTGTTTTTCACGCACAAACCACTTAGTTTAGCCCTTAGTGACTGCTCCTGAACGGATGCAACGGGTGCAAACTTTCATAGATTTAACAGCGCCGTTTTTGACAGCCCGAACCTTTTGCAGGTTAGGATACCACGTTTTACGGGTTTTGTTATGTGCATGGCTGACGTTGTTTCCTGTTACCGGCTTTTTGCCGCAAATTTCGCATGTTCTGGACATATGTCTATAGACCTCCTGAATATTTAGAACGCGTATAACTAGCATAATCTTTTAACTGAAGCAAGAATTAATTATTCCAGTCGTCCAAGTTCTCTTCGCTTAATATGTGAACTTCGTGTTGTGATAATAATGCTGTGGTGACACCTTTACCGGCAATGAGTTGTGTCCCTTGATAGACACTATGTACGCCACATGACGGGCTTCTCTCTTTAAGTAGGGCAAGGGTGCATTGTGAAAGCTTTGCGACCTCTAGGCTCTGTTTTGCCCCTAATATGAACTGTTCTGCCTTGTTTTCCCCGTTTGTGTTGAACAGCTTTGCGTCACCGTTCAATACCGCTTCACCATCACCGTGAGAAAATGAGCAAGATGGCCGTGGTGTTGCCAGGCCGCCGAGCTGTTCGGGACAGCATGGGATTGGGAGCATGTTGTTTTTTTCTAAAAAGTTAATAACCTTTGCACATTTTTTAATCTTTGCGTTGTAGCGAGTATTTAAGCCAAGTAAGCAGGCACTTACCAGTACCGGGCGCAACATAATTAGTGATCCAGAGGAGGGTTGATAAGCTCCTGCGTGGAATCTTGGACTTGCGCTGAAACGATCACTTTTCGTCCGGTAATGCTGAGTGCCCCCTGAGCAAACCATTCAATGGCTTGAGGGTAAATTTTATGTTCTTGAACAAGAATACGGGCCGATAAACTTTCATCCGTATCGTTATCAAGCACTGGAACTACAGCTTGAGCAATGATGGGGCCGGTGTCAACGCCACCGTCGACAAAGTGTACCGTGCATCCGGCAAACCGAGCACCATAATCTAACGCTTTTTGCTGGACATGCAGACCTGGAAATGATGGCAGTAAGGCAGGGTGGATATTCATGATTCGGTTCGGAAACGCATCAAGAAAACGTTGGCCGATAATTCTCATGAACCCTGCTAAAACAACGAGTTGTACATTGTTTTCTTTAAGGGCTGCTACCACTTCACTATCAAAGTCATCTCTTTTTTCAAAGCTCCGGTGGTCAATACATTGGGTCATAACTCCAGCGTTAGATGCTCTTATTAGAGCGCCTGAGCTAGGATTGTTACTTATGACCGTAACAATCTCTGCATTGATGCTGCCTGCTTGGCAACCATCAATAATAGATTGTAGATTTGTGCCACCACCAGAGGCCAGGACGCCGATTCGAAGTTTTTCAGCCACGCTGATCTCCTGTCTTTGCGCTGTTATACGAGATTAACACT
>MAXR01000104.1:0-1265 GCA_001751155.1 Desulfuromonadales bacterium C00003068
ACGACAACCAAAACAATCAATAATATGGTTGCTACCTTCTTTTGAATACTCATCTGTCCCCCCAGAAATAAAAGGCTGACCCTCAAATAAATGAAAGTCAGCCAATTGTTCAATTGTTCAATATTTTATAGTTCGATTTGCTCTAAATCTGAATCATATAGAAGCTTACCAACGTTAAGTAAAATCTTAACACGGTCGCCCATCTTCCCCATACCTTCGATATATTCAGTACTGTTACCTGCATTAGTCCGCGGTGGTGGCTCAATATTTTGCGGCGGAATATCAGCAACTTCATTCACTTTATCGACAACAAGGCCAACTGAAGTGGTATTAAGCTGCACAACAATAATACAGGTACGCTCGTCATAGTCACGTGGAGGTAAGTTAAATCGTGCACGAACATCCATTACAGGAATAACTTTACCACGCAGGTTAATAACACCTTTAATAAAACATGGCATATCAGGAACTTCAGTAATACGTTGAATTCCGATAATTTCAGTTACAAAGCGGATCTCGATGCCATAATCTTCATCGCCCATGTGAAAAGTAAGATACTTCCCCTCTTGGGTATCTTCGTTACCTGATTCAAGCTCGGTAAAACTTGGTCTAGCAACCTCAGCCATAACTCAACTCCTTTTATAGACGATAAAAAATCATAGTAATAACGAATTAGTTGTTAATCAAATCAATGATTATACTAACGTAATCCTCAAATCATGTACACCTTAATTTGAGGACCAGGAAACATTAAATGAACAACCTCATGCACACTAAGGAAACAACGGAACAACACACAGTCCCATCTCTTCAGGAAGACCAAGCATTATATTCATATTTTGAATTGCCTGTCCTGCCGCGCCCTTAACAAGGTTATCGATTGCTGAAACAACAATAACCCGTTGTGTTCTCTCATCAACGACAAATCCAACATCGGCGTAATTGCTGCCCTTTACGTACGCGACATTTGGCAGTTGGCCCTCAGGTAACACCCGAACAAACTTTTCATCCCGATAAAAGGATTCATACAGTTCTTGTAATGCCAATTGATTTATTGGCTGAGAGAGTCCAGCATAGCATGTTGACAATATCCCACGACTCACAGGCAACAAGTGAGGGGTAAAATTGACCACAACAGCTTCGCCAGCTAATCGTGAAAGTGTTTGTTCAATTTCAGGCGTGTGGCGATGACAGCCAATACTATACGCTTTAAATCCTTCATTGACCTCGCAAAACAAGCTACCTGTCTTAGCCTCACGGCCAGC
>MAXR01000104.1:1275-5886 GCA_001751155.1 Desulfuromonadales bacterium C00003068
TTTAAGAGGGGCGCTAATGCCAAGGCAACACTGGTAGGATAACAACCAGGGTTGGCAACTAAACGCGCAGTTTCGATCCGTTTGCGCCCTAATTCTGGCAATCCATAAACAGCTTCGGTAATAAGCTCAGGACTCGAATGAGGTTGATACCACTGCTCATAAACGGAGACATCTTGCAGACGATAATCGGCCGACAAATCAACAACACGGCAGCCATGATTAAGAAAGTCAGGAACAACATTCATAGCAGTTTTATGTGGTAATGCAGTAAAAACAAAATCAGTTGTCGCAGATATTTTTGCCACATCGACAGGCTCACACGACAATGAAACAACGCCAGCAAGTGATGGGAATACTGACGAGATCTGCTCACCATCATATTGCCGTGAGGTAATATGAGTTATTTCGACTTCAGGATGCAGAGCAAGTAAACGAATTAACTCTAACCCCGTATAACCACTTGCTCCAATAACAGCGACCCTTACCACATCAACCTCCAGAAATAAAAAAGGGGAACCCTACGGCTCCCCTTTTGTGTAACAGATATTGGTCGTACAGTGTAATGATTAACGCTTTGAGAACTGGAAGCTACGGCGTGCACCAGCACGGCCATATTTCTTACGCTCTTTAATGCGGCTATCACGGGTGACAAAGCCAGCTTTTTTAAGAACACCGCGTAGACTTACATCATACGCAAGAAGTGCCTTAGTAATGCCGTGCTTAATCGCACCAGCTTGTCCAGAGGGTCCACCACCACATACGTTGACAAAGATATCAAATTTACCCATATTCTCTGTCAATTCTAGCGGTTGACGAATAATCATCTTGGACGTTTCACGACCAAAAAAATCGTTATAATCTTTTTTATTGACAGTAATATTACCTGTACCAGCCTGCATCCAAAGACGCGCGATAGAGGTTTTTCTTTTGCCAGTGGCGCAATATCGTTGTTCAGCCATTTTGAATCATTCTCCTTAAGTAAACTAAATATCGAGTACTTTGGGCTGTTGAGCTGCATTCTGATGCTCGCTGCCGGCATAGACCTTCAATTTTTTCAGCATTTGACGACCCAATTTGTTTTTGGGAAGCATACCACGCACGGCCTTAA
Organism: Desulfuromonadales bacterium C00003068; assembly: GCA_001751155.1. GTDB lineage: Bacteria > Desulfobacterota > Desulfuromonadia > Desulfuromonadales > Desulfuromonadaceae > Desulfuromonas. The sequence continues at coordinate 2,384 of MAXR01000104.1, forward strand.
TCACCAATTCTTCTGGTTTTTTTGCCTGCAAATTATCAGCATTAATCGAGCGGATACCACCGGGATAACCCGTGTGATGATAATACATCTTAGCCGCGCGCTTATTACCAGTCAAAACCAGCTTCTCTGCATTGACAACAACGACATAATCGCCTGTATCAACACTAGGAGTATAAATGGCTTTGTGCTTGCCTCGTAGAGTTCTAGCGATTTCAGTGGCAACACGTCCTAAGACTTTGCCTTCCATATCAACCAAGAACCAATCTCTTTTAACTTCCGATGCTTTTGCAACTTTCGTACTCATCTCAATCCTCTCAATTATGTAAATTCTGCGTAGCTTTACGGGGCCCACAGAGCGCAAAACATAAACGATCCCGCGCTTACAGTCAAGCATTTTACATATTTTTTTCGTACCACACGTCCATCAAACATAATCCACACGCTGGAGCAGTGCGGCCCGCATTTTTTCGTTCACCGCCTTCAAGTAAAGTCTGAACACTTTTTGAATCGATTCTACCACTGCCCACATCAATTAATGTTCCAACCAGAACGCGAACCATGTTCTTTAAAAAGCCACTCCCCTTAACATTGAAAATCAGAAAATCACCATGCTCAACCACTTCAAACGCATAGATCTCTCTGGTTGTTGTTTTAGCAACGCAAGAACTTGACCTGAATGCGCTAAAATCATGCCGACCAACAAAATATTTCGCGGCAACAATCATCGATTCACGGTCTAACGCCAGCGAAACATGCCATGATGTATTTCGCTGTAACGGCGAACGGATCTTGCCACGATAAACTTTATACTGATACCACTTCCCTACGGCATCAAAGCGTGCATGAAATTGTTCAGCAACAACCTCTACAGACCGTATGGCGATATCATCGGCCAAAAAACGATTGACTCCTTCACGATACGCCGATAGCGGCAAGAGAGTCTCTGTATCAAAATGGGCTCGCATACCTATCGAATGAACCCCGGCATCGGTACGCCCTGAGGAGTAAATCCTTACATGGCTGCCAATGACTTTCTCAAGAGCTTCTTCAACACATTGCTGGATCGTGTCGGTATTCGGTTGGATCTGCCAACCGCCGTAACGAGTTCCATCATATTCAATTGTAAGGCAAATTCGTGTCATAACAGATCAATACTTCACAATACATTGCAAGAAAGAAACGACACTACAGATACTTCGAGCCCAAAAGTTCAGCAATTTGTACAACATTAGTCGCCGACCCCTGACGTAAATTATCTGCCGCGACCCACATATTTAAGGCCTTATCACACGATTCGTCAGTGCGAATCCTGCCAACATAAATTGAATCTTGGCCTGAAACATCTATTGGCATCGGATACTCAACATCGTTAACATTGTCGACAAGTTCGACATCAGCCATGCCATCAAACAACTCACGTGCTTTTGCCACACTTATTGTCTCTTTAGTCTCGACATTGACAGATTGACACAAACCGTAAAATACAGGAACGCGAACCGCAGTCGCAGTGACTCTAAGGTTTTCCACAGCCAACACTTTTTGCACTTCGCGCACCAAGCCAGTTTCAGCATCTGTATATCCACTACTTTCAAAATCCCCAACATGAGGCAGGCAGTTGAAACCTACCTGGTGTGGATATAATTTATTTTTAACGGGTCGACCATTTAACAGTTCACCACATTGGTTCCTTAACTCATCAACACCCTGCTGACCATTTTCAGATACCGGCTGATATGTTGAGACGACAACCCGTTCAAGAGCACTAAAGTCTGACAATGCCTTCAATGCCAATGATAACTGCAGCGATGAACTTGACGGACTAGCAATAATTCTCTTAGTGCGATAACCACTCGCTGCCTCACCATTAACGCTCGCCACAACCAGTGGCACAGCATTATCCATACGCCAGGCTGTCGATGTATCAATACAAATAGCTCCAGCTGCTGCTGCGACAGGACAAAACTTTTCGCTTATTAAATCCGTAGCGCAAAAGAAAGCAATATCAACACCAGCAAACGAATCCTGATCCAATAATTGAACAGGTATCGATTCGTCTTTGAATTCAACAAATTCGCCAACCGAACGTTCCGAAGCCAAAAGACGAATTGCCTGAACCGGAAACTGTCTCTCTTCAAGCACTTCGATAATTTGTCGCCCAACAGCTCCAGTGGCACCTACTACGGCCAGTGTGTACATAGTGCTCATACTCCTCTAACAAACAAGAAAGAGTGCAGCGGGGTTCTCCCCACTGCACTCTATTTTCAACCGCACAGAAACAGCTTTACGAAACTATTTCTCACGCAATAATTGCAACATTCTACGTAAAGGCTCTGCAGCCCCCCACAGTAATTGATCGCCACAGGTAAATGCTGACAAATACTCAGGACCCATTCTCATCTTACGAACACGACCTACAGGGACAGTGAGCGTTCCTGAAATGGCTGCGGGGGTGAGCTGCGCCAATGTTTCCTCTTTAGTATTAGCAACAAGCTTAACCCATTGATTATCATTGGCAATCAACTGCTCAATCTCCTCAATAGGGAGGTCTTTATTTAGCTTGATGGTCAAGGCCTGACTATGACAGCGCATGGAACCGATTCGCACACAAATTCCATCAACAGGAATCTCTTGATCTGCAGCGAGAATCTTATTTGTTTCAGCGTGCCCCTTCCACTCTTCCCGACTTTGTCCACCCTCAACCTCACGGTCGATCCAAGGCAAAACACTGCCAGCCAAAGCATAACCAAATTCACTGTGCGGCAAAGAATCACCACGCAGTGTTTCAGTTACTTTTTTATCAATATCAAGAATGGCAGATGACGGATCAGCAAGCAACTCACTAACTGATCCTTGAAGGACGCCCATCTGACTTAGAAGCTCGCGCATATTTGGTGCACCAGCTCCCGAAGCAGCTTGATACGTCATGGATGAAACCCATTCGACTAAACCTGCACGAAAGAGGCCGCCAATAGCCATCAACATCAAACTCACCGTGCAATTACCACCGATGAAATCTTTTTGACCGTTTTCAAGAGCCGCATCGATCACATCGCGGTTAACGGGATCAAGAATAATCACAGCATCAGACTGCATCCGCAGCGAACTTGCCGCATCAATCCAATAACCATTCCAGCCAGCTTTACGTAATTCAGGATGTACAGCATTGGTATAATCACCACCCTGACAGGTAATAATCACATCGAGCTTTTTCAGTTCATTGATATCCTTTGCATCACACAAAACACCTGCATCCATCGGAGCAGGAATACCCACTTGAGATGTTGAGAAAAATACTGGCTCGATGCCAGAAAAATCATTTTCCTCTTGCATCCGTTGCAACAAAACCGAACCAACCATGCCACGCCAACCGACAAAACCGACTTTCATTCTCTTGATCCTTTATTCGAAATTAAAATTTAACGATATAATGGTTACAGAGCTGCGATGATCGCATCGCCCATTTCACTGGTATTAACCTTCTTCTCACCTGCTGTACCTTGGAA
>MAXR01000105.1:0-263 GCA_001751155.1 Desulfuromonadales bacterium C00003068
TCAACGTGTGTGTCTTTACAACAAAGACACACACGTTTTTTTGTTGTACAACGTTACTCTGAACACTGAAGATAAAACCTGAACAAGGGACAATTTACGATGCAAAAATTAACTATTATTGGTGCCGGGCTCGCCGGCTGTGAAGCCGCATGGCAAGCCGCACAGCTGGGGATCTGCGTGACCCTCATTGAGATGAAACCTGAGCATTATTCTGAGGCCCATGAACTTCCCGGCCTCGCTGAACTCGTCTGTTCTAACAGCCT
>MAXR01000105.1:310-3443 GCA_001751155.1 Desulfuromonadales bacterium C00003068
GATGCCACATCCGTTCCAGCAGGTGGTGCGCTAGCGGTTGATCGCGCTGCGTTTAGCGACTTTGTCAGCCAACGGATCGAAGAGTGTCCACTCATTGAAGTCATTCATCAACAGGCCTGTCGCATCCCTGATGAGGGACCGGTCATTGTCGCCAGTGGCCCACTCACCTCAGCCCCCCTTGCCCAGCATATTGCTGAACTGACGGGTGACGAGGACCTCTATTTTTACGATGCCATTGCTCCAATTGTCAGTGCCGACTCAATTGACCACAGTGTCATCTGGCGTGCCTCACGTTACGACAAGGGTGATGCCGATTACCTTAATTGCCCCCTTGATGAGCAGCAATACAAACAGTTTGTTGCTGATCTGTGCGCTGCCGACAAAGTTCCGGCGCGTAATTTTGAAAAGATGATCCACTTTGAGGGCTGTATGCCCATTGAAGAGATGGCTGCCCGTGGTGAACAAACACTGGCCTTTGGGCCGATGAAACCCGTCGGCCTCCCCGATCCGCGCACCGGCAGAGTTCCCCATGCGGTGATTCAACTCCGCCAAGACAACCGCCATGCCACCAGTTACAATATCGTTGGCTTCCAAACAAAGCTAACCTACCCAGAACAACGGCGCATCTTCCGGACCATTCCCGGACTCGAACAGGCCGAATTTGAACGCCTTGGTAGTGTCCACCGAAACACTTTTATCAATGCCCCGCATTGCCTCAATGGTCGGCTGCAACTCAACAGCGACCCACGCATCTACTTTGCCGGCCAAATAACAGGAGTAGAGGGCTATGTGGAATCTGCAGCATGCGGTTTTCTTGCTGGACTCATTGCCAGCTATGACCTACTAGAGCGCGAACTGCCGTTACCTCCGGCGGTAACAGCCTGCGGTGCCCTGCTGAACCACTTGAACAACAAAGGTCAAGCCAAAGACACCTTTCAACCGCAAAACGTCAACTACGGCCTCTTCCCGCCTCTTGAAGGGGGCAAAATGAAACGTGCACTTCGTCGGCTGGCCATGGCCGACCGCGCCCTTGAGTCATGGGACAGTTGGCGCGCCACCCTCGCCCAGGAGAACGATCATGCCTAACCAATACCCGCAAATTGTCCTTGCTTCAGCATCGCCGCGTCGCCGTGAGTTACTGGCTAGCGTCGGCATTCAATTTCAAGTTATTCCAAGTAATATTGATGAGATACAGCAGCCCGATGAAAAACCTGAAGACTTTGTCCTGCGTTTAAGTCGGGAGAAAGCCGCCGAGGTCGCACAACGATCGACCGTCTCTGGCCGCTGGTTTATCGGTAGCGATACCATTGTGCAATGCGACGATCATATTCTCGGTAAACCAGACTCCCGTGAAGATTCGGCTAGCATGTTGCGCATGCTTTCTGGCCGCAGCCATCAAGTGATCTCTGGCTATGCGATCCTTGATCGCAACACCAACCAGTGGCTGAGCCGCAGTATCACCACCGATGTCACTTTCCGAGCATTGACAGATCATGAAATTGATGGGTACATTGCCAGTGGTGAACCCGCAGACAAAGCAGGTTCGTATGCCATTCAGGGTCTAGGGGCGTTCATGGTAACAACGATCAACGGCAGCTACAGCAGCGTGGTCGGCCTGCCTTTAGCGCAAATAATAGATGACCTACAACAACTTGATGCCTTTGATCTGTTCGCGAAATAAGATCAACGGGTAACCCATCACCCCACTACGCGAGTACTGTTATGCCTATCGATATCGCCACAAATCTTAGCACCATCCAACAACGCATCGATCGTGCCTGCCAACGCAGTGGCCGTGATCCGCACCAGGTCGCCCTCATTGCAGTATCTAAAAAAAAACCGGCCGACCTGATTACTCAAGCTGCCGCGGCAGGACAACCACTATTTGGCGAAAGCTACGTGCAAGAATTTATTGATAAACAGCAGCAGATCTCAACACCGATACGCTGGCACTTCATTGGGGCACTGCAGAGCAATAAAGTTAAATACCTGCGCGGCACAACAGAACTCATCCATTCCGTTGATCGTTATTCGCTAGCCAAAGAGATCAATAAGCAATGGGCATCCATTGATCAAACAGCCAATATCCTCATCCAGGTCAATGTCGGCGCAGAACAAAGTAAGGCCGGCGCGACAGCCGAGAATGTAGAAGAGCTGGTTCGACGCATCGCAACGCTACCAAACGTAAAAATTCAAGGACTCATGGCCCTGCCGCCATATGATGATGATCTCGAACAGGTGCGGCCATGGTTTCGCCAACTGCGCCAACTCGCTCAGCAGATTGATGATCTCCACATCCCACAGGTAAGTATGAATACCTTGTCAATGGGGATGAGTCATGATTTTGAAATCGCCATCGAAGAGGGCGCTACCCTCATCCGCGTAGGCACGGCTATCTTTGGTGAACGGGAGTAGATTAATGGGCAAATCGACCACCGACCGGCCAATGTGGGGTTCACGACTGGGGTTCATTCTCGCTGCGGCAGGCCACTCCTTCACGGAGGTATTCTCCTAACATGGATATTCAGGCCTTTTTATTTGATCTCGATGGCACCCTGATTGACTCCGCACGCGACTTAGCCAACGCGGTCAACCGCTTACGTCAGCACCTTGATCTTTCCCCTCTCGATCAGCACACGGCATTAAGCTTTGTTGGCGATGGTGCCACGCGATTAGTTCAACGCGCGCTGCCTAAAGGGATGTATCAGCCTGAACATCTTGCCCTTTTTTTACGCCTGTATGAGCAGCATCTTGTCGAACACAGCGCCTGTTATCCCGGGATTCGTGAGTTTTTACACCATCATCGCGCACTGCCCCTTGCCGTGGTCAGCAACAAACCCCATCATCTCGCCGTGGCACTGCTCGAACACCTTGATCTGATCAAACCATTTTCTCTGATTCTCGGTGGCGACAGCCTAAGTGAGAAAAAACCGCACCCACTGCCGATTCTGCACGCAGCGCAGCACCTCAACATAAAGCCACAACACTGTGTCATGATCGGTGACCATCATACCGATCTCTATAGTGCTCAGGCTGCGGGGTGTGCCAGTTGTTTTTGTCACTACGGTTTTGGTCAGGCAGCTGAGGCGCCAATGACATGGAGCGTGTCAAAAGCAGAGGAATTGTTGACGTT
>MAXR01000105.1:3455-12900 GCA_001751155.1 Desulfuromonadales bacterium C00003068
TTCCATGAACAAAACGCCAACAAAACCAACCATCACCCTAGCCGAGATCAGCATCTTCTTTTTCCCGCTGCTGCTCAACATTCAATTGATGAGCGTTTCGCACTCCATTATCAATGCCGCCCTTGCTCGCGTTGATGACTATGTCATTGCCCTTGCTTCGTTTTCGGTGGCGATGGTGGTTCACCTGCTTTTTGCTTCACCATCCTATCAAAACCACACCATCACCATCGCCATTGTCCGTGGCAAACGCTCGCTACGCGGCATGGTGATTTGCGTTATCCTTATCGCCAGCTATGTTTCAATTATGCTCAACTTAATTGCCTACACCTTTGTCGGCGATATCCTACTGCAAACTATTCTCGGGGTATCTGAACCTGTCGCCAAAGGGGCACAACGGGTATTAATGCTGCTGGGGTTGCTCCCCTTTTTCACTGGCTTTCGCGGATTATTTCAAGGATTAGTCATTAAAGCGCGACGAACCAACCTGGTCTCCATTGCCACGGCGGTGCGGATCGTTGCTCTACTCGGTTGGCTTTATGCTGGACAACGCTGGTTTAATGGCCCCGAGTTAGGAGCCTTCGCACTACTGATGTGCATCATTGTTGAAACAACGCTCATGGGACTGTTTGCCTGGCGCTATCATATTCTCCCCAGCGCAAACAACGTCACCGATGAAAAAAACACTGGCGAGATTCTGCGCTTCGCCCTCCCCGTCGCATTTTCATCAGGGCTACAACAAACTATCCCAGTAGTCATTAATGCCATCATCAGTCGGCTGCCCGATGCAAACCTGGCCTTAGCATCATTTGGCATCATTCGAGCGCTGCTATTCATGCTTTCAGGCCCAATGCGTAACTTACAGCAAGTGTACCTGACCCTCATTGAAACAGCAGAAGACTACCGCGTGCTGTTACGTTTTTACCTGTGGAATAGTTTAGGGATGGCGGTATTAACCATCACCATCGCCGTATTAGGAAATCAACTAATTTTTGAAGGTGTTTTTGGTCTAGCAGATGACTTACGCCACTACATTGTCCTACCGTTGAGCCTGTGTGCGATCTATCCGCTCATCTATGGTGGCACCAATTTACTGCGCGCTTATTTCACCGCCAATCATTACACCCTTATTTTAGGTCAAGCAACTCTGGTAAAATTCGCCTATCTCCTTATTTGCTGGCTATTAAGCCTCATCATTTCAATCCCTATTTCAGGGATTATTCTCGCAATATTTCTCCTTATTAGCAGTGAACTTGCTGAAGGATGTTATTTGCGCGCAAAACGGTTTAAATATCTGCCGCGTTAGCCATTGCTCTCATGCCAAAAATTCCGTATAATGATGAAAATTATAAAGATTAGCTTTACCCAAATTAAAATTAAACACAAAGAGTTTTTATATGGCTCAAAAACACCTTAATTCACATAAAATTGGCGAAATTTCAAGCGCACGATTTCTAATCATATGCTTTATCGTCATCACCCTTTTTGTCAGTTTGACTGGGGGGGTATTTTATCAGTATCAAAAGCGCGCCACCATCTCCGCAGCGCGAACCAATCTATTCATGGTCGCCGACCTTAAAGCACGACAAATTGGCCATTGGCGCCATGAACGAATTTCATTTGCACGACTACTTACATCAAATTCATTCCATTAACGACCAAATCGTAACTTACTTGAATGAGCCTACGGTTGAGATCAAAGAAAAAATCAGCACCGCTCTTTGGCCGACGTTAAACGAATCAGAGAGACACACGATCTTCTTGGTTGACAACGAAGGTAACGTGCAACTTAATATTGGTGATATATGCAACGCGGGAGAACATATTGATCAGCAGCAACTGACTCTAGCCCTTCAACAACATCAAATTGGATTTGGTAAAATCCACCACTCTCATCCCCCCCCAACGAAGACGGTGGCGACCCACAACAATCACCTCCATATGAACCTGATTGCTCCTATCTATCTCAATAACAATCAAAACAATCCCCCTCTCGGGGCATTAATTATCGTCATTAATCCTAATCACTTTCTGCTGCCCCTCATGACATCGTGGCCAGTGCCAAGTGAAAGTGCCGAGTCTGTTCTGGTGCGTAAAGCAGGAGGCCAGCTTCAACGCCTAACCCCTGTACGCGACATGCCAAACCAGGAAGCTCTTACCACACGCCAGCCACCAGAAGGGATAGCCACTCCAGGAAAGTATCTCAGGGAGGGCAAAGAGGGCTTTTTGGAAGGTTACGACTATCGGCGCGTTGCTGTTTTTGCGGTGGTCAAGAAAGTGGCCGACTCACCATGGATGCTAGTAGCGAAGGTGGCACAAAGTGAAACGACCCAGCCTCTTAAAACGTTACAACTGATCATCTTTATTATCACGGCGATCATCATATCGATTACCGCCATTATTTTAAGATTGTGGTGGCTGCAACAACAGGCACAAAACCAAGCAGCCTATTACCATAACGAGTTACAAAACCGCACCATTATCAGCCGGTTTAACAATCTAACCCACTTTGCCAACGATATCATCCTGCTGTGCGATGAGGAGGGGAACATTATTGAAGCAAACGAGCGCGCGATTGAAGCGTATGGCCAAACGCTTGACGAGCTGAAACAAAAAAAATTACGCTCCATTTGTGATATGGGCGATGATGAGTGTAGCTTACTGTGGCAGCAATTAGCTGACAATCAGGAGATTCAATTCCAATCACAACAGTTTCGCTGTGACAATTCAACCTTCCCTGTTGAAATCAATGCCAACTGGATTGAGATTGAAGACAGAAAATTTCTGCAAGCGATCATACGCGACGTATCAGAGCGTGAGCAGGCGCAACAACGCTTAACCCACCAAGCGCAGCACGACCACCTTACCGGGCTACCAAATCGCACCTTGATTACGGCGTTGATCAAGCAGACTCTGGCAAAAGGGGTTCGCAACAACACTAAAACAGGATTGTTACTGCTTGACATTGATCGCTTCAAAAATATAAATGACACCCTTGGTCACACCATTGGCGATAGGCTGCTGACAACCCTGTCAGAACGGATAAAAAAGACCTTACGTGACACAGACACTGTGGCACGTTTTGGTGGTGACGAGTTTGTTGTAATGGTAGAGGATATTCAAGAGATCTCAAATCTAGCACTTTTAGCAACGAAACTTTCAAAGGCTATATGTAGTCCTGTTTTCATCGACAACCAAGAGATGTATGTCACCACCAGTATTGGTATCAGTGTCGCTCCCGACGATGCATCACAGTCAGACCAACTGATCCAATTTGCTGATACGGCTATGTATCGTGCTAAGGATCTCGGTCGCAACAACTTCCAGTTTTTCACCTCGGATATGAACGACCACACCCAAGAGCGATTGCATCTCGAAAACAGCTTGCGCAAAGCACTCGATCGTAATGAGTTTGTTGTCTATTACCAACCACAATTCGACCTTAAGACACAGCAAATCATCGGTAGCGAAGCACTCATTCGCTGGCAACATCCTGAGCGGGGGCTTGTACCACCCAACGACTTTATCCCCCTCGCAGAAGAGACAGGATTAATCGATCAAATTGGCCAATGGGTTCTCGAACAAGCGTGTAAACAAAATAAAATTTGGCAGCAGGATGGATTTACCGAACTGACCATTGCGGTCAACCTTTCGGCACGCCAATTTTTAAATAAACACCTATCAAATGATATATTTAATACACTGGTTGAAACGGAGTTACTCCCCCAATATTTAGAACTGGAACTCACTGAAAGTCTGTTGATGCATGACGTTGAATCGTCAATAGAACTCATGAACACCCTGAGCAACAAAGGGATCAGTCTCGCCATTGATGATTTTGGCACAGGCTACTCATCGCTAAGTTATCTCCATCGTTTCCCCATTGATAAACTAAAAATTGATCGTTCGTTTGTTAGCCCTATTGGCGAAAGCAACGACACCATTATTGCTCGCACCATCATTGCCTTGGCCCAAGAGATGCGGCTAAGAATTATTGCTGAGGGGATCGAAACGGAAGAGCAATTAAAATTTTTGCGTCAATTTAATTGCCACACGGGCCAGGGTTACTACTTTAGCCGTCCCGTTCCAGCCGTTGAGTTTACGGAATTACTCCAAAAACAAAAAAACCAATCTGAAACATAATGATAATCAGCATCTGTGCCGATAAGCACATTAGGTACACCAATACTTTCTTTTTGCTCGAATCAGGATCATTTAAATGGCAGAAACCTCCGAATCAGAAAACAATTCATTTCCACCAGCTACGGGAAATATTGTTTATGAAGATGATCTAAAAGAATACAAGGTTCAGCTCGTTATCAGTGATGATGAGATGTCTGCCAGCTTAAGCCTCCACCCCGAAAAATCAAACGAAGCACTTATTGATGCTCAAGGTATTATCAATATCCTCGATAAAAATGGTGTTGTCGATGGCTACCAGATGGACGCGATTAACACCTTTTGCACGTTTGCCTGCAAAGGGAAAAAACAAAACAACATCATCCTTGCCGCCACCTACCCGCCTGTTCCAGGGGAAGATGGCTGGATTGAACCTCTGATACGTACAGCCGAAGACGCTGCTTCGGAGTTTACTGAAAAAGAGGATGGCAAGCTTGACCTCTATACCCTTGACTTATTCACCTGTGTTGAACCTGAACAATCAATAGCGATCCTCCATCCACCAGAGATTGGCGAAGGGTCAAGCACCGTCACAGGGAAGGTTATTGCACCATTACTTGGCAAAGAACTTGAGGTCCGCCTAGGTACTGGTGTTCGAATGGGCGGTGACGGATGCACTTTTATTTCAGAAATTTCAGGTCGTGCCGATCTAAGCGAAAACACCCTATCGGTCAGTGAAGACTACATCGTTCACGGTGATGTCGATCTACATATTGGCAACATTAAGTTTCCCGGATTTACTCAGATCAGTGGCGATGTGCTGGATAATTTTGACATCTGCGCCCTTAAGGGGATAGAAGTGACTGGAACCGTCGGCAGTTGTCATCTGATATCAGATGGTGACATTACCCTTGGCAGCATGACGGGCAATGGCGACGGATTGATTCGTTGCGGCGGCAACCTGACAGCAAACTACCTCAACGGCGTCACCGTTGAATGTATGGGCACAGTGACGATTAAATATGAAATACGTAACTGCATTATTAAATCAGCAGAGAAGATTATTGTTGAAAATGGCGTCATCAGTGGTGGTCAAGCCATTGCTTTACAGGGGATTGAAGCAAAAGATATTGGCGCTGAAGCGGGAGTAGCGACACGATTGCAGTCGGGAATATATTTCCCAGAAGAAGATAAATTACAAATGCTCAAAACCCAGCAAAAAAGTATTGCAATCCAAAACCAATTCATAAAAAAAAGCATTGGCCCGCTAAACAACCAATCAAAAAAAGATACCAGCGCAACGGGAGCCATTCAGAAACGCCTTGAGATCCTGCAACAACGACTCGAACTGCTCATCGTTATGCAAAAAGAGGTCAAACAACAGCTCAATGCCTTTGTTTTTGGTGAGCATGAGGGTAACGCCAAAATCAATGTACATCGTCGTTTAAAAGAGAAGGTGACGATCTCGTTAGATATGGTTACTGAAGAGATCCGCCTTGAGCATCAGGGGCCACTTTCTGTTGTTGCCGACTCCGCAAATGGTATCCTGCGTTTTTGTGACATGACCGCACTAACTGTCAATGCCGAAGAGATGGAACTTGATGAGCTGGAGAGTGCCGCAGAACCTGAGCCCTCTGAATTCATATAATAACGTACTGTACATAGTGGAGCTGCGGCCTGCATGGCAAACCGCAGCACTAAAAAATCAACCTAACTCACGTGAGCGTTTTGTTGAACAGTGAACCGCTTCAATCAGTGCGGCTCGCACACCACCCTGTTCTAACGCCCTGACTGCGGCAATTGTGGTCCCCGCAGGACTACACACTCGATCACGCAATACAGCTGGATGATCATCACCGTCCAAGACCATCTGTGCTGCTCCAGCAACCGTTTTAGCCGCCAGCATCAACGCCGTATCACGTGGCAGCCCCTCAAGTACGCCACCATCGGCCAACGCTTCAATCATCAAATACACATATGCTGGCCCTGAGCCTGAAAGCCCTGTTACCGCATCAAGCAACGATTCCTTAACGACCTGAGCAACACCAACACATTCGAACAGAGCACATGCCGCAGCGAGATCCTCAGTGCTGGCATTCGCCCCGGCACACAGCCCAGCAGCTCCGGCCCCAATAAGTGCTGGCGTGTTTGGCATAACGCGGATCACCCGCGCACCCTCACCGAGCATCGTTTCAATCTTCGCTGTTGAAACTCCAGCAAGAATGGAGATTAAACATTTATCGTCACCTAAAACAGCAGCAATCGGTTGCAATGCGGCTTCGAGAACCTGAGGTTTTACTGCCAGAATAATAGCTGAATGTTCAGCAACCACATCACGACTGCTTTCGGTTGTGACGACACCATAGGTGTGCTCTAAAAATAACCGCCGTTGTGGCATCAACTCGGCAACGGTGATCCGAGCAGGGGAAACACCACTGGCAACTAAGCCACGAATAAGGGCTTCCGCCATGTTTCCGCCACCGATAAAGCCAATTTCCTCGATCTTTTGCATTACAATGATCCTTCCACTATCAATGGTTTAAGTACCAATCATCCTGTTGCGAAGTCGTGTATATAACTGAATTAGCAGTCTGCTTGTGCGACCATTCAATAAAGCTGAGAGAATGTCAAGTTTCTGCGCCAAATATCTAAAAATATAAGGTTGAGGTTTCGATAATTTTACGGCATAAGTTGATAACAACACATTACACAACCGCCCAACAAAGGATAATGATAATGGAACTTTGGTATACTGAAAAACATTCCGAAAATGTTGGCATCACCATGAAGGTTAGCCACAGTCTTTTTTCAGGTAAAAGTGAATTTCAACAACTCGAAATTGTTGAAACCCTTGAGTACGGCAAAATGATGCTCCTCGATGGCCTGGTCATGGTGACAGAACGTGATGAATTTATCTATCACGACATGATCGTCCACCCAGCGTTATTCACCCACCCAAGCCCTAAAAAAATATTGGTTATCGGTGGCGGCGATGGTGGCAGCATCCGTGAAATCATGAAACACCCTGAAGTTGAGCAGGCCATTTTGTGCGAGATTGATGGTTTAGTGATCGAAAAATCGATCGAATTCTTACCAACCATGGCCAGTGAAATTGATGGTAGTAACCCGCGGGTTAAACTCCATGTTGATGACGGGCTAGCCTATATCCGTGACCATCAAAATGAGTTTGACGTGATTCTTGTCGATTCCACTGATCCCATCGGCCCTGCAGTTGGCCTTTTTGAGGAGGATTTTTATCGCCTCGTTTACGGTGCATTAAAAGAGGATGGCATCATGGTCGCCCAAAGCGAATCGCCCTTTTATCATCCGAAAATTCAACAAGCGATGTACGCCAACCTACGCAATGTATTTCCCATTGTTGAGATGTATCAAGCGTTTATCCCTACCTACCCCAGTGGATTTTGGAGCTTCGCTTTCGCCAGCAAGCGCTATCATCCGGTAACTGATTTTGATGCACAACGCGCGGCAAAACGTGATTTTTACACCAAATATTATAACGAACAGCTTCATCTTGGTGCGTTTATGTTGCCAACCTTTGCCCGTGAAAACATTGCTAAGTAACCAATAACCTTTCCCCTATCCAGAGAGCAACAGCCCATGAATAAAAAGCGTATCGTTAACTGGTCTCTTGATGACTCTGCAGAACTGTATGGCGTGCATCACTGGGGTATGGGCTTATTTGGCTTAAATGAGCACGGTGACCTGACGGTTCAAATACCTGCCACCACCGACACCATCAGCACGAAAGACACACCGGCCGTGTCGCTTATGGAGATCGTTGAGGGGATCGAATTACGTGGCCACGATATGCCGGTATTACTGCGGATCCAAAATTTCCTTGATACCCGCATCGCCTTGCTCCACAACACCTTTCGCTCGGCAATTGAGCAAGGCGGTTATGACGGCAGTTACCTCGGTGTTTTCCCCGTTAAGGTCAACCAGCAATGCCAAGTGATCGAGGAGATCACCCGTTTTGGTGCCCCCTTTAAC
Source organism: Desulfuromonadales bacterium C00003068 (assembly GCA_001751155.1). Taxonomy (GTDB): domain Bacteria; phylum Desulfobacterota; class Desulfuromonadia; order Desulfuromonadales; family Desulfuromonadaceae; genus Desulfuromonas. The sequence goes on from MAXR01000105.1 coordinate 11,583, forward strand.
CATGGCCTCGAAGCGGGAAGTAAAGCCGAACTTCTCCTCGCCCTAGCGCACATAAAAAATGATGGGCTACTGATTCTAAATGGCTACAAGGATTCCGAGTTTATCGACTTAGGCTTATGGGCAACCAAATTAGGCCATCGGTGCTTCTTTGTCATTGAATCCCCAGCGGAGCTAGCCTTACTGATTGAGCGCAGTGCAAAGTTGGATATTCGACCAAATATTGGTGCCAGAATTAAGGTCAGTGCCAAGGTCAGTGGTTTATGGACGGAAACCAGCGGTGATCGCAGTAGTTTTGGCCTCAATAGCAGTCAATTGCTGGCCATGACCCACACCCTACGTGAGCACAAAATGCTCGATTGTCTGCAACTGCTCCATTGCCATCTCGGCTCACAAATCCCCTGCTTAGAGGATATCAGCACCGGTGTTCGCGAAGCATGTCGCTACTATACTAGCCTCCTTAGTGAAGGGGCGGCGATGCAATATCTCGATTTGGGTGGTGGTTTAGCCGTTGACTACAGTGGTGTATGCAGTGGCGCTGAACATTCGCGCAACTATTCCCTCAAAGAGTACTGTCGGGCCATTGTTAGCCAAGTTCGGGCGATTGTTGATCCCCTTAACATTCCACACCCGCACATCATCACCGAATCAGGTCGGGCTACCGTTGCCTACGCCAGCATGCTGCTATTCAACATCCTCGACGTGATGAAATTTGACGCGGTCACCCTTCCGCAACAACTAGAGGTAGATGCGCCCACCATCCTCCATCAGCAGTTCGCCCTGTATCAGGATGATAAACAACCCGTTCAACAGCGCTACCAACAGGCACAACTCTATCGCGAACACGTGCGGCAAAGCTTTGAAGCGGGGCAACTAACGCTTCAGCAGCGAGCATTGGGAGAAGAGATTTATCTCGCCACGGCGCAAGATATTGTTGATCAACTAAACGCTGACGACTGCCAAGAAACGCCACAGCAACTTGAAGGGCTAAGGGACAGTTTAGCCGATATCTATTACGGCAACTTTAGTGTTTTTCAATCCCTACCCGATACCTGGGCCATCGGCCAACGCTACCCAATTGCCCCATTACATCGCCACCTTGAAGCACCATCGCGTGATGCTATAATCTCCGATTTAACCTGCGACTGCGATGGCCAGCTTGATCAATTTATTGTTAAAGGGCGTGAGAGTAAAACCTTGCCGTTGCACCCGTTTAAAACGGATGAGAACTATTATTTAGGGGTATTTTTGATCGGTGCGTATCAAGAAACGCTGGGTGATATCCATAATCTATTTGGTGATACTCATGTGATAAGTGTGC
>MAXR01000106.1 GCA_001751155.1 Desulfuromonadales bacterium C00003068
AGTTAACTGGAGCTTCATAGCCTGGAACCAAACGCTTGTAAGAGTTAGTACTTGGGTTAGTAAAGGCACAAAGCGCTTTAGCGTGCTTCATGATTCCACCAATGTAGTACATAGCCATCTTAGATAAACCGCCATACCCGTCACCAGCGAACAAGTTTTCGCCGTCTTTCCAGATAGATGAGTGAACGTGCATACCAGAACCATTATCACCATAAATTGGCTTAGGCATGAAAGTAACAGTTTTGCCATTACGTACCGCAACGTTCTTAATGATGTACTTGAACCACTGTACGGTATCACCCATGCTTACAAGGGAGTCAAAACGCATATCGATTTCACACTGGCCACCTGAAGCAACTTCGTGGTGAGAAGCTTCAATACGCATACCAACGCTTTGTAGCACTTCAACCATCTCGTTACGCAGGTCAATACTAGAGTCGGTTGGAGCAACAGGAAAATAGCCCTCTTTGTGGCGTGGCTTATAACCTAAGTTAGGATACTCGTCACGACCTGTGTTCCAGCGACCTTCGATTGAATCAACCGCATAAAAAGACTGGTTACATGTCGACTCAAAACGAACATCATCAAAGATGAAGAACTCTGGCTCAGGGCCAAAGAATGCGGTGTCGCCAATACCTGTTGATGTCAGGTACGCTTCAGCCTTAGAAGCAATAAAACGTGGGTCACGTGAGTAACCTTCACGAGTAATTGGATCAATGATGTTACAGATCAGGCTAAGTGTCGTTGCCTTAGGAAATGGATCGATTTTAGCGGTATCAGGAACAGGAATCAGCAACATATCGCTGTTGTGGATAGGCTGCCATCCACGAATTGAAGAACCGTCAAAACCAATTCCTTCTTCAAAAGTATCCTCATCAAACTCAGAAATTGGAGTGGTAAAGTGCTGCCAAATTCCGATAAAATCGAGAAATTTGTAATCGACCATCTTTACATTGTTGTCTTTTGCAAATTGAACAACTTCTGCTGCATTCATTATTTAGATCTCCTTGAGTGTTTTATACGTGTGCCACATGTGCCACGCATGAGGTATTAATTCTAACTATAAAAAATTTCAACTATCTATAAAGCGTCATCACCTGTTTCACCAGTGCGAATACGAACAACCTCTTCCACTGATGTAACAAAAATTTTACCGTCACCGATTCGACCTGTTTTAGCTGCTTCAGCAATTTGCTCAACAACTTTAGCAACAACATCGTCAGAAACAATAATTTCCATTTTAATTTTTGGGATAAAATCGACCACATATTCCGCACCACGATACAGCTCGGTGTGCCCTTTTTGGCGACCAAACCCCTTTACCTCACTTACCGTAATACCCTGAATGCCGATATCACTTAACGCTTCCTTAACCTCATCGAGCTTAAAAGGTTTGATTATCGCTTCTACTTTTTTCATAGACAAAATCCTCCATGTATTAAAATAACGGGTACAATAAAGATTACTTTATATTTAAAATATTAACTGAGGTATCAATCAATTTTAAATTACGTATCAGTAAGCAGATACAGCAATAACCTTGCCACACATATACAAAAAAACAACTCGACGATTTTTTATACATAAAATCAATATGTTACAAAAACAAACAAACCAATAAAAGTATGGTTGCAAACAAACCCAACAACAAGTGCCCAACTTTTAATCAAACAACGTATAAGATATGCATATTTTTTACTCAGTATTGAATTTTAACCCCTTAACAATAAAATGATACTAATCGCTATATTAAATGAGAGCAAACTGTTTATCAATAAACAGCGGGATTAAACCTTGACCTGATAAACAACGAAACGTAAAACACAGTACAATAACTAATTTACCTTAATTCTCTTTTTGAAAGAAACAAATGAGTCGATTCTATACTAAAAGCTGGTTTTGCTACGTAGCACCTTTTTTACTCTTTTTTGCGTTATCAGAAGCGGCAACATACCTCCCTAACTGGTATTTCCACATCTATCTTGCAAAAATATTTTCAACAGCAGGCTTACTCTGGGCTTGGCGTTCCACTTTCTACAAAGATCTAACGACTAAACTGACCAGCAGTCAGCTCTTCATATCATTATTCGCTGGAATCATTTCGGTAGCCACTTGGCTCATCTGCATCAATTATGAATGGGTGATATTACCAGCCCACACCATCCCAGAACAGTGGCCATTGATCTTAAAGGTTTCCGTTGTTGGCCTTATCAGCCTTGGAGCATCCTTTGTCGTGCCTATTTTGTCAGAACTATTTTGGCGGTCATTTATGCTGCGATATATTATCGAGCAGGATTTTAAGTCAGTGGCGATAGGGCAATTTCAGTTTTTCTCATTTATTGTTGTCGTTGCCCTAACAACACTACCAACAAACTATATAATTCCAATCGCTCTCACGTGTATTATTCAAAATTCATTGATAGTGTGGCAGAAAAACCTTCGCTGCTGTATAGTCGCCAACATGCTTTCCAGTACCGCACTAACACTTTACTGTATTTTATATGGTTATCAGATATTATAAATTAAACACATTCGCTACAGGATATGTATGATTTACAAACAAGACAAACTGTATGAAGTGCCCCTTGAACTGTTAAGACCAGACCCCAACCAACCCCGTAAGCATTTTGCTGAAGGTGCTTTGGATGAGCTTAAAGAAACAATTCAATCACACGGAATTCTACAACCTGTATTGTTCACACTCACATCAGATCAATCTTTAATCCTCATTTCAGGTGAGCGACGTTATCGCGCGGCTAAACTAGCAGAACTAAAAACAATACCAGCTATTTTCAAACAACATGCAAGCCTCGAAATAGCCATTATTGAAAATATCATCCGTGAGAACCTATCCCCTATTGAAGAATCGGAAGCGATTCAGCGTTTAATTGATGAAAAAATATGCCGTCAAAAAGACCTACCGAGCAAATTAGGAAAAGCAAAATCAACCATCTCAGAAATACTTTCTCTGAACCGATTACCCGAAGAGATTAAAGATGAATGCCGCAGTAATAATCTTGTCCCACGGGGGATATTGGTTGAGGTTGCAAAGAAAAGAAAACCACAAACCATGGTGGCGTTATACAATAAGTATAAGGAGCGCGGCCTCACCCGTGGTGAAGTACGTAAAGTAGCTCGAAAACCTCGTACTACCGCCCCCGGTGTTGCCATTCAATCATCAATCAAGCAATTAACACGTAAATTGGATCAGTTGTATGAGCTAGGATTTAATACAGACGAAGAGAAATTAACCGTTGAAACGCAACTTAAGGAACTTAAAAAACAGATAGATACTCGTTTAAAAAAACATTCACCAAAAATAAATGACAAACAAGTAAGTCTTGAATTTAAGTTTTAATTGAATCTTTAATCCTAGATAGATTGGCCACTGACATGCGAACACTATTTTTAAGCCTACTCCTGGTTTTCCCGCTCATCTTCAGCACTGGATGTAGCACAACAGATCCCGGAGAAAATGAATTCAACAAAGGAATCGAAGCAGAACGTTTCGACAAATTAGATCTCGCACAACAACTTTTTGAAGAGGCATTGCAAAAGAACCCAAAACTTGCAGAAGCACATATAAATTTAGGTTTAATTTATATTAAAAAAAATAATCCAGATCGCGCATGGGAAGAGACAACAACAGGTCTTGAAATAATTAAGGAAACTAAAACGACGATTGTTATGGGTGGCACATGGCAGGAACAAGCTTCTCTCGCATACAACAATCTTGCAAAAATTGTTTTTGACAGAGCCATTGAAGCGTATGAAGCTAGCGATATCGAGGCAATGAAGCAGCACAAAGATCATGCTCTTTCACTATTGGAGCAAGCAGTCGAACTTTCTCCCGACAATGAATTAGCAACAAACAGTCTTGCCTACATCCAACGCTGGCAAAACTAAATGAAATTAAACAAAAAAAACATACTTTTGATTTGTACTGGAATCTACATTCTCGCCCTACTGGGCGGGGTATTTCTGTTACTCAATCAATTCGACCAAACACGCTATGGATTCTTTTTGGTTATTGTTATCCTAGGCCCAGTAGGTCGTTTTTTCCTACTCCGCCACTCAAAAATCAGTGCGTGGTTGAATCGTCGCGATTCTTAGCTGCCTCTTGTTTGCCAACCCAATAAATGCTTAATACAATCGAAGCGAATGAGCCAGCACCGATAGCCATGCCACCGTCCTGAAATAGATGTGTTAAACCAAGAGCAACAATAAAGACCAGGCAACTACTGGCAACACAGCAGATCGCTACCCATTCAATAACTCGCGTTGGCTCTTTTTCCGGCAAAGTAATGTTTTGTTCTACCGTCGTATCACATTGCAGACATTGCTTTGCCCGACGCGGCAATGGAATTCCACATTGTTGACAATAAAGTCTAGCCATAGCTCTCTCCACGATTCACTAATAAAAATTGAACAATAAAAAACGGGAGACTGCGATGCGCAATCTCCCGTGAATGTTTGTCGGTGGGTAAGGCCAATTTCACCACAAAACATAGACGGTAGTAACGACTCACTATAATACATAAACATCTGATAAAAAGTGCTAGGAGGCTGTCCGACAACAGATTCCTGCCCACAAAACCCTCTCTACCTTACAAACCTCAATGTATTTTCATTGATAATTCTAATTTTCAGATTACCTAATTTCGACCTTCGGTATAACTTAATCTACATATTTTTTATATATTTCCACAAACAGCCCTACTGATAAAGCTCTGAATAACTGAATTACCTTACATGTAAGGCCTAGAACTTGTCCATATATTTAGAAGTTCGGTATGCCGAACTTGCAGCATAAACAAATTTGCGAGTGCATCATATCATAGATCACTACAATCTAATGACTATCGCCCATACTCATCGTCCAGCCGAACAATATCATCCTCCCCCAGATAACTACCCGACTGCACTTCAATCAAATCCAACGGTAAAATACCGGGATTTTCAAGTCGATGCGCCATACCAATGGGGATATAAATTGACTCATTTTCACTCACAAGAGATATTTTTTCTCCGCACGTGACTCTCGCTGTACCACTCACAACGATCCAGTGCTCAGCTCGATGATGATGGAGTTGCAGGGATAAGCTCGCCCCAGGATTCACAGTTATACGCTTAACTTGAAAACGCTGTGAACTGTCAACACAGGTGTAGGTCCCCCAAGGGCGATTAACGCGACGATGCAGTAATGCTTCACCACGCTGTTGCTGTTTGAGCTGATGAACAATCTCTTTGACATCTTGCACGCGATCTTTATTGGCAACCAAAACAGCATCGGCAGTTTCAACCACAACTAAGTTTTCAATGCCAACCCCGGCAATTAAACGACTTTCGGAGTGCAGATAACAATTTTTAGTCTGTGTTGTTAAAACATCGCCGTGAGTCACATTGAAAGAGGAACATTGATCACCAACCTCCCACAATGCGGACCATGACCCTACATCGTTCCAACCCGCATCGAGCGGTAGCACAACAGCCTCTTTTGTTTTTTCCATCACTGCGTAATCAATGGAGTCACTAGGGCAAGCAGCGAACAGATCAGCATCAAGCCGTAAAAAATCGAGATCTCGCTGAATGGATTCATGAGCACGTCGGCACGCTGTGAATATTTCAGGATGAAATGTGGCCAACTCCGATAAGTATCTGGAAGATTTAAACATAAACATGCCACTGTTCCAGAAATAATTTCCATCACGAAGATAAGATTGTGCCGTTTCGATGTCAGGCTTTTCGACAAAGCGTTCTACCTTAAAAAAAGTTTGATGAGACATATCAGTGATCTCATCGACAGAGATGAGATCATTTGAACTGACCACATCACCTGCCTTAATGTATCCGTATCCCGTTTCAGGTTTATCGGCAACGACGCCAAAAGTAACTAACTTACCCTGTTGAGCGATGCAATAACCATCAGCAACAGCTTGCTGAAAAACATCAACCTGTTGAATAAGATGGTCAGCTGGCAGCACCAATAAAACGGGATCCAGATCCTCAGTCATCGCTTGCATTGCGGCAATAGCAACAGCTGGGGCGGTATTGCGACCACAAGGCTCTAAAATTATATCGATACCATCAAAACCAAGCATTCGCATCTGTTCAGCCACCATAAAACGATGGGATTCATTACAGACCACCATTGGATTGGCAACATGACTCACCCCCTTCAACCGTTCTGCGGTCTCCTGCAGCATGGTCAACTCACTATTTAAGGGCAATAATTGCTTAGGATATTCTTCGCGTGATAACGGCCAAAGTCGAGTTCCGGCTCCACCCGAGAGAATGACTGGAATAATCATACAAACTCCTGAAACAGATAAATTCAAAAGGGCGAGAGACTAAATAAAATCGTTATCAATAAAATTGTTACACATGTTTTTTCGAAAAACATACGTTAAGAAGGTCGTGGCACCCTGCGTTCTGTCCCTACGTAATGATCGTTATCACGAGCACATGTGCGAATGGCATCAGTCGCAACGGTTACCCAACCAACAGAACGCATAAAACGTTTAAGACTTCCCTCCTTCAACATTCTATCCAAAGCCTGTGGCTTAACCATATCATACAAACCATCCACTCGTTGAATGCGTATAATCATCTCACACCCCCTATGAAAAGTATTAGACATAAAAATAATCCCTGTATTTTATATTACAGCACAAATCAGTCCAACAATTATAATCACTCGTTATTTCAGGGGATTTTGAATTTCACTAACGTGTTTTCAATACATTTATCGGCTAATGTCGAGATCCTTTACACCGCAATAAATATTATTACTTAAATTAAATAATTCTAGCAATCAAGATGATCCATATGACAATCACGATTCAGAGTTCCCTCTTCTCTTCTGGTGTTTTTGTAATTTATCTCCAAGGATACTAATCACTTCTGTAGCAGCATTGATGATCTGCTCATCAGCAAAACCAGCCTTATTCATCTCGCGGTAAAAAGCTTTACCAAAAGCTTTAGACATACGAGCAGGATTTTGTGCGGACTGCATCACGGATTGACTGACACTGTTCTGCGCATCCTGAAGTAAAGCAAGCTGAGCAAAACGTGATTTCATCAGCTTTTGCAACTGAAAAACTTGAAGTGACTTCCCTATAACCAAAGCGATAGTAGTCAAAAGATATAGATCATTACTGGTAAAGGTACGATCATCGGTAGGGGTATTAACGTTGACAACGCCAAGCACCTTTTGTCCAATAAAGATTGGTGCCGCGACAAAACCTTTATGTTGTCGTTCAGGCCAACGCGCATTGGACGCATAGGGGGAATGTTCAATATCACTGACTAGCAATGGCTTTCCCATAACAGTAACTTGGCCAGCAATCCCCTCCTTATGTCGCGCCTTCTCCGTGTAGGCGGCGCGAGGAAGATAGCCGTGACTGGCAAAAACTTTCATAATCGGATCGCTCCCCTCCTCCTCCTCCTTTAGAAGCATAATTGAGCAGTTTTTCGAGTCAAGAAGGTTTGCCGCCATAGCAGCCATCTGGTTGAGACTGTCATCTTGATCCGTTTGCTGCTCAAGAAAATTAGCCAAACCAACCAACTTAAGGATGGACGTATCAAAGTCCGTCATGGCTCCCCCTTTATTTTCAGACTGAAACGATTAACAAACAATTTATAAAAATTTAGCATAAAAACCTGAATTGTCATCTAAACGCCCGACATCTTATCAGGTGCCTGAACGTAACCCTTCCATCCCAGTAGCGATATTGCGATCAAATATCTGTATCACTCTTCGATCTAAACAACATACCCAGCTTATCAAACATTGCGTAGACCTGAAAACAATGACCGTCGATAAATCTAACACCAAAGACAACCACGTACTGAATCGAAAAAAACATGTGCAATTACAAACACTTATGAATTGGCAAGAGATTTGCAGATGCTTATACAGTAACAACGCTAGGAAGTTTTGCACATCAACGGTCGACATCAGATTCGACCAAGTCGAAAAGGAGAAAAAAATGAAAAATCTTATTACTGCCCTATCCATCTTAGCCGTCTGCACCATAGGTTTAGGAAATGCGAATGCATTGTCTTTTCTTCAAGATTGGCAATTAGACGCTGATGGCGCTGGGGGTGTAACCGCACCCGTCATTGGAGAACTCTTTGACACCGTTGGAACAACCTTTGTCACTAATACTTATTCCGATGCGACTAATTTTACTTTTACAGAGACAGCAAGTTTTATAAGTCCTACTTATTTATCACCTACTTTTGTAACCACAACATGGCCTTTTGATGGCGTATTGAGTGCAGAGTTCGTCGGTACTGGTAGTGGGACAACAAGCGGAGATCTTATCTTTGACACTGGTACGCTAGAGATGTTCTTCACTCCTACTGTAGGATCAGCAGCAACACTTGGTACCTTTAATTTACTTGATGGTTACGCAACATTAGATGGTCAAGCGGTGCCAAACGGTCTTATTACGACTCTTTTTGAAGCGACAGCACTCACTACTGACGTGTGGTTTGATAATGCAGGAACCGATTTGTCGACCCTCAGTCCAATTCAATTCGTCCTCGGTTTTGCGACAACAAACGCGTCTCTTGTTACCGAGACTGTGGTTGGCAATATTCAGGACCTAGTTATCTCTAACAATGGTCAATTCCGAGTAGCGGTTGTCCCTGAGCCTTCAACCTTCCTCCTTCTTGGTGGTGGTTTACTAGGCCTTGGTTTCATGGCTCGGCGTAAAAAAAATCAAGCATAAGAGGTAATAGGAGGTAGAAAAGAAATGAAACAAAAGGCGAGCCGAATGGCTCGCCTTTTGTCTGTAAGTCACGATGATTCAGTGCAAAAACAGGGATCAATTAACC
>MAXR01000107.1 GCA_001751155.1 Desulfuromonadales bacterium C00003068
CGGTTAGAGGGTCATATCCTGAAGAAAGAGCAAGGCGATGGTGGTTTTGGCTACGATCCGTTATTTCGAGTCGATGGAGATCAGCGCAGTCTGGCACAAATTAGTATTGAAGAAAAGAATAGTATCAGTCATCGCGGTAAAGCCTTAAAGCAGATGATCTCTAATGTTAACAATTGCAGCGTTCTTAATTAATTTAAGACTCGATAGCGAATACACTGGTGGCTTTGTTGGTTGTGTGATATAAAAATTTGTAGTGTTTAATTGTGTTGTGTTGAGTGCAGTGATTAAAATTTGCGATAGAGGTAAGTCATGACGTTAGATTCAGTCTATTATAAACAGATGCTAGATAACCTTTCTGAAGCAGTCTATTGCGTTGACAAAGAGCGGCGTATTTTGTATTGGAACAAAGCCGCTGAACAGTTGACAGGTTATTCTCCAGAAGATGTTATTGGCTGTTTATGTAAAGAAGGTCCCTTGGAACATGTCGATAGCGAGAATAAATCGCTGTGTGATAATGGTTGTCCTTTGCAGGTGTGTATCGAGGGGGGAGCACCCCAAGAAACTTTGGTGTTTGTCGCCCACAAGGATGGCCGGCGTATCCCGATTACGGTAAAAACCAGCGCTGTTTATGATCAAAATGGTGAAGTAACGGGGGCGATTGAAACATTTTCTGATGCGTCAGAAATGTTGCAAATTAAAGAGATGAACATCGAACTTCGTCAGCAAACCCATCTTGACTACCTGACTGGTATACCCAATAAGCAAGCCTTTATGGATGCGATGGATCGCGAATGGTTCCGTTTTAATCGTTATAATACCCCTTTCTCTGTTCTTGCCCTTGATGTTGATTTTTTTAAGCACTTCAACGAAGCTTATGGTCGAACGATGGGAGATAAGATTTTACAATGGTTGGTGACACGGTTGCGAGCTTCATTGCGACGAGCTGATATTATTGGTCGCATTGACGGTGATAAGTTTATGGTGTTGCTCTCCTTCTCTAATCGTAAATCAACCATGAAGGTTGCCACGATGGTTATGGATATGGTGCGTAATGAACCATGTCTTGATCTACCTATCGCCATGACGGTAAGTGTCGGCGCGGTAACCGTTGAGGAAAATGAAACTCTTGAAAATGTGATTGATCGGGTTGATAAAGCCCTCGAACGTTCCAAAGAGATGGGGCGCAATCAGGTGACTTTCTGGGGTTAACCCTCCTTGACTTTTAGATAAAGTGATGTTAAAAGCCAGCGTTCAAGGTAACGTTTGCGTTAACTTGAAAGCTGTTAATTCATTGTTGAATAGAGCTTATTAAACGAGATTATTTCGGAGGACATTGCACCATGGAAAGAACATTTGCGATTATTAAGCCCGATGCATTTGCTGCGGGTAGTGCTGGTAAGATTCTTGCTCGTATTTATGCTGAGGGTTTTAACGTAGTTGGTATGAAAAAATTGTACATGAGCCAAGTTGAAGCTGAAGGTTTTTACTACGTACATAACGAGCGGCCTTTCTTTGGTGAATTGACCGAATTTATGAGCAGCGGCCCTTGTGTCGTTTTAGCTCTTGAAGCTGAAGGTGCTATTTTGAAATGGCGTGATCTAATGGGGGCAACGAACCCTGCTGACGCGGCTGAAGGCACACTGCGTAAAGAGTTTGGTTCAAACATTGGTGAAAACGCAACTCATGGTTCTGATGCTCCTGAAACAGCAGCATTTGAGCTATCTTACTTCTTCTCTGGTCTAGAGTTGCTGTAAGTTGCGCATAAGCGGCGAAGCTGCTTGAGAATTAGAAGCCCTTCGGATACAATCCGGAGGGCTTTTTTTGTCTAATCATAATTCTATCAACTTTACTTCGCCCGATCGTAAAATGTCGGAAATATTGGATCAATAGTTATGGACATGGAACAACAGAAAGTGGATCTCAAAAATTTTAGCCCTGATGAGTTACTCGAATTTATATCAGGGATGGGCAAAGAGCGTTTTCGATGTGATCAGTTGTTGCGCTGGATCTATAAACGCGGTGTTACCGATCTCGATCAAATGACCGATCTATCGAAAGTCTTACGTGCTGAACTCAGCAAAAAATCGATTATCTCCGATTGGGATCCCGAAGTTGTCGAAACCAGCACTGACGGCACACGAAAGTATCTGTTCCGTTTAGAGGATGGGTCAAGCATTGAAACGGTCCGCATCCCCATGGAAAAGGATCATTCCACTCTCTGTATCTCCACTCAGGTAGGCTGTGCGATGCAGTGTGATTTCTGTTTAACAGGAAACTTTGGGCTCAAGCGTAATTTAACGACGGCTGAAATTGTCAATCAGGTGTGCGCTGTTGCCAAAGAGGGGCCGATCAACAATATCGTTTTAATGGGGATGGGAGAGCCGCTAAATAATATCGATAATGTTGTTCGCGCATTGAAGATATTTTATGCACCAACGGGGCTAGATTATGGTACCCGCAAAGTGACACTTTCTACCTGTGGACTCGTTCCTGAAATGGCTGAATTAGGGAAGAGGATCACCGTTAACCTTGCGGTGTCGTTGAATGCAACCACTGATGAAGTGCGTGATAAGTTGATGCCGGTCAACAAGCGTTATCCTCTCAAAGAATTGATGGCCGCCTGCCGAAACTATCCCTTGGCGTCCTATCGTCGTATTTTCTTTGAATATATTTTGATTCGCGACCTCAATGATTCGATTGCTGACGCAAAACGGATGATTAAACTACTTCACGGCATCAAGGCCAAAGTGAACCTGATCCCTTTCAACGAACACGAGGGTAGCAGTTACCGTTGCCCAGATAAAGATACCATTGATGCCTTCCAGAGATATTTGTTAGACCACGATGTTGTTGCCATTCGTCGGGCCAGTAAAGGTCAGGATATTTCTGCGGCCTGTGGTCAATTAAAGGGTAAATTAGAGAAAAACAGCTAGCTACTTATTTGGGTTTTGTGCCAACGATCGTACTACACAATGTCCAATTGATTGCCATAACATGATTGAATATTAAGGAGATATATTATGGAACAGACTGTGATCGGAGTGATTGGTGGCAGCGGTTTATATGAGATGGAAGGGTTGACCCAAATTGAGGAGGTTCGTTTACAAACTCCCTTTGGCGATCCTTCCGATGCCTATATTACCGGATTCCTCGGCGATGTGAAAATGGTCTTTTTGCCCCGTCATGGTCGTGGACATCGCTTACTCCCATCCGAGGTTCCGTATCGTGCCAATATTTATGGTATGAAGATGCTTGGCGTTCAGCAGATCATTTCCGTTTCGGCTGTTGGTAGCATGAAAGAGGAGATCGTTCCCGGCCATATTGTTATCCCTGATCAGTTCTTTGATCGGACAACGGGTAAACGAGCATCGACATTTTTTGGCGATGGCATTGTTGGCCATGTTCAATTTGCTGACCCGGTCTGTTTGCAACTCAGTGACGTGGTGGCACAGGCCGCCCAACAGGTTGGCGCTACGGTTCATAAAGGTGGAACGTATATCTGCATTGAAGGACCTAACTTCTCAACCCGCGCTGAGTCCAAAATTTTTCGTAGTTGGGGTGTCGATGTTATTGGCATGACCAATCTGCCCGAGGCACGGCTAGCTCGTGAGGCTGAGATGTGCTATGCGACAGTAGCCTTGGCCACGGATTATGATTGTTGGTACGAGGGCCATGATGATGTGTCTGTCGAAGCAGTTATTGCCGTGATCCATAAGAATGTTGCCATGGCAAAAAAGATTGTCGCTCAGGCTGTTCAGATGATTTCTGACGAGCGTCAGTGTGGCTGTGGTCAAGCACTTCAGTATGCTGTCATGACAGATAGAACTCAAATTCCAGCCGAAGCGCGTCAACGGTTAGAGTTGCTGATTGGTAAAACCCTTTAGGAGAATAAAATGAGTATACTTGTTGTTGGTTCCGTAGCCCTTGATAGTGTTGAAACTCCCTTTGGTAAGGTTGATGAAGTTCTTGGTGGTTCAGGAACCTATTTTTCAACATCGGCCAGTTTTTTTACTGATGTTAATCTCGTTGCTGTTGTCGGTGAAGACTTTCCCCAAAAGCATATCGATTTTCTCGCTTCACGTCAGGTCGATTTGAGTGGTTTAAGTACAGCTGCGGGGAAAACGTTTCGTTGGAGTGGTAGTTATGGCTACGACTTGAACGAGGCCAATACTCTCGATACCCAACTGAATGTTTTTGCCAGCTTTTGCCCCAAACTGCCCGAATCGTACCTGAATGCTGAATATGTATTTTTAGCGAATATTGATCCTGAATTACAACTCGATGTTCTTAAGCAGGTCGTTCGCCCTAAGGTCGTCGCGTGTGACACCATGAACTTTTGGATTGACGGTAAGCGCGACGAGTTGATCCAAACTCTTAAATATGTCGATATCTTATTGATTAACGATGGCGAAGTTCGTCAGTTGGCCGATGAATCAAATATGATTAAGGCGGCAAAAATAGTCCTAGCAATGGGTCCGAAAACGTTGGTGGTTAAACGGGGCGAGTATGGTGCAACCATGTTTACCGAGCATGGTGTTTTTTCAGCTCCTGCTTATCCACTCGAATCAGTCTATGATCCAACAGGGGCAGGCGATACGTTCGCCGGCGGATTTATGGGTTACCTTGCCAGTGTTAGAGACCATTCCGATGCTGCCATGCGTCAAGCCATTGTTTTTGGCAGCGTTATGGCCTCTTTTAATGTTGAAGATTTCAGTTTGGATCGTATGCGTTCCCTCGAGTTTGATGAAGTTCGCGATCGCTATCGTAAGTTTCAACTGTTAACAACGTTCAATGGTATTGATTAATCGTTAGCCTCAGATTATACCCGCTATGCTTTTTATTTAGTTAAACTCCTTTGAGGGGATTTGTCATGCTTAAACGCAGTCTATATCTAGCCATGATTGTGGTTGTTTTGTCAGTAGCTAGTTGCGCTCCCAAAGCAAAACCTGTTGATTTAGGTCTTTCGCATTACAAAATGGCTCAATCTTATATGGCAGCAAAAGACTATACTGCTGCGCTCGATGAGATGCTCCAAGCCGTGAAATATAAGCCGAATGATGCTGAATATCAGGCGACGTTAGCGATGGTGTATTTTGAAAAAAAAGCCTTCGTGTTGTCCGAAACACACTACAAAAAATCGTTGCAATTGCGGCCGAGCGATCCGACGATACAAAATAATCTTGCTGCACTCTATTTGAGTATGCAGAGGTGGGATGATGCCGCTTCATTATTTCGTCACGTTGCCGATAACTTATTATTTCGTTACCAATCACGTGCATTGATTGGTCTCGGGGTTGCTAATTTTCACGGTGGCCACCATATGAAGGCTGTTTTAGCCTTCAAGGAGGTGCTTGATGGAGATCCAAGTAATACCAGTGCTCTTTATCTATTGTCTAAATCCTATTATTCAATGGCGAAATATGATCTGGCTCGGCAATATTTAGAGCGAACATTGTTATTGGTTCCAGATAATATTGATGTTCATTTTCTGCTGGGCGAAGCGTTACTGCAGCTTGAAAAAAATGATGCCGCTGCGATGGAGTTTAGAGAAGTTGCAAACCGAGCGGATCGAACTGAAAAAGGGAAAAAAGCGCGCGAATATTTACAACTGTTAGATGATAACATGTAGCACGTATCACCGTATCGCTGTCTCTTGACAGTGTTGCCTGTCGTGGTATGATTTAAACGTCTAACCTATTTATTCGTTTAATGTTTTGTAGCTATTCAGCTCTCATCCATAAGGGGTTGTGTCGCCCATGGAAAGGGTGTCTGTCGCCCGGATGGCGACAGTCAAGCCCCATGGATGGNNATGGATGGGTTCATGCGTCCCTTGGAATGGGTGACTCAAGCTCTTTTGCTGAATCGTTACTTTATCTTTTATATCGGAAGATTCAAGATGATGGAGGTCATTATGCGTGAGTTTAAAACGATTTTATTTGCCACAGATTTTTCGGACTGTTCAACCGTAGCTTTCGACTATGCGTACTCTCTCGCACAAAAATGTGAGTCGAAATTGGTATTGGTTCATGTCGTTAGTGAGCCGGTAGATCTGCGCGGATTTTATGTCCCTCATGTTTCTTTTGATCTGTTAGAACAAGAGATCGAGGATGGCGCAAATAAAATGATGTCTGAATTTTGTCAAAAACATTTCTCAGATGGTGATAATTACGAGGTTCTGGTCGTGCCCGGTTTAGCTCACACTGAAATTATAAAGCAGGCAGAATTGCATGCTGCTGATCTTATCGTTCTGGGTACCCATGGTCGAACTGGACTGGATCATGTTCTATTTGGTAGTACCGCAGAGAAGGTTGTCCGTAAATCGACCATCCCAGTTATGACGGTTAGTACCCCTGATGGTGCGAGTTAGACCGATTTGTTTGCTTGATTCGTATAGACCTGTTTTAGATTGATTAAAAGGTGGCCATTGTGCCACCTTTTGTCGTTTAAGGGGGTCTTCTTTTCTTGTCAAACGATGAGGATAAACGGTATGGTAATCTGATTATTTACCTCGCTCATGTTTTACGATTTTTTATCACATAGCTATGTTGTTCATTGCTTATGTTGTTGTCGAGAAGGAGTCCAAGTGGTTCATCAACCCTCAATCATGTTTCGTTTAACTGAGGTGGCTCTCTCTTTAGAGGAAGAAGAAACTCTTCTCCCTCTAAAGGTGGCTGAATATGTTCAGCGCTGCGTCGAGGATATCAAGCAATGGCGTATTGTTCGCTCTAGTATTGATGCGCGGCGCAAAGGTCGTGTCTTGCGTATGTACACGGTAGAATTTAGTCTCGACGATGCTCAGTTGTTGTGCCAGCAAGCACAGCAGGATCGCCGCCTTAATGTTGTGACACCTCAGCTCGCGGTTCATGAAGTTTCGCTGGTTTCATCGCCTAAAACCGTCGTTGTTGTCGGCATGGGCCCAGCGGGATTATTTTCAGCCTTGTGGTTAGCAAAGGCAGGACAACGGGTTATTCTTGTTGACCGTGGCCAACCCGTTGAACAACGGGTTGCAGATGTTGAATCATTTTGGCAAGGTGGCCCCTTAAACGAAAATAGCAATGTTCAATTTGGTGAGGGTGGCGCAGGAACTTTTTCCGATGGTAAACTGACCACACGCGTTAAAAATCCGCTTACTGTCCCCATCTTACAAACCTTTGTTGATTTAGGTGCACCAGAAGAGATTTTGATCCAAGCGAAGCCGCATATCGGCACCAACCGTTTACGTCATGTTTTACGTAATTTTCGCAAGCAGTTACAACAGCTTGGTGTTGAGCTACGTTTTGACAGTTGCGTGACAGATATCCAACGCCGCGACAACACTGTAGAGGCTGTGACCATTAACGATGATGAAGTGATTCGTTGTGATGTGGTGATTCTGGCGATTGGTCACAGTGCGCGTGATACCTATGCGCTATTAGAGCAGAAAGAGTTTAAGTTACAAGCCAAACCGTTTGCACTCGGTGTTCGTGTTGAACATCCGACGGAGTTTAT